>CBDUWJ010000048.1:0-11219 GCA_965370895.1 uncultured Anaerolineae bacterium
GTCCAAGAGTGAGCACAGGGATAGGCAGTGACAAGAATCCATGCTTGAACCAGTTCAACGAATGATAGAAGCTCGCCCATCGCCTGGCGCCTGGCCCAGGCCCGCGGTGGTGAGGAGATCATCGCCGCAAAGCTCGACCCCGACCCGTTGCGTTATGTAACATGGGGTAGCAGGAGCTTGCAGGTTTACGACCATCTGCAGGACCGTAACTTGGAGCTCTATGCAGAGACATTGAAAGAGGCTCGCTCCCGATTTGAGCCCGGGGAGCGACTGCGGTGAGGTCGCCATCGGATGCTGGATACTAGGGAATGGCACACGGGGAAAATCTGCTGCGAGAAGAGCCTGACACCATGGTCGAGGAACAGAAACGCAGGCCCTCGAAGGTCTTGCGCGGAATCGCCGTTACACTGATGGGTATGGCCGTTGTCCTTACACTGCTGGGCGGCGTGGGAACCACGTGCGTGGCCTTTGGCGCCGAAAAGTATAGTAGCATGGTCTCGCTGGTGCCGTACAAGCCTCTCTACCAGGCATTGGTCGTCGTCAGCGTGGCCGTGGGCATATGGGGCATCGTCGTCACGATTTCGTTGCTGCGCGGCAGTGCGACCGCATACCGGAATGCGCTGCTGGTCCTCTTCATCGGCGCGCTTTCGGCGGGGGTTCAGATGGTAGTCTCGCAGACGCTGCGTGGTGCGTCAGCCCCAGTCAATGTGAGGTTCTACCTCACGGCCTTTGCACTGGCTGTTTTTTTGCTACTCCGCTTGCCGCCGCTTTGGCAGAATGTGGATTTCACACAGTCGATCAGGGGTGCCGGTTCAAATGCTGCCTCCGCAGGCACGGCACTCATCGTATGTAGCATCGTCACACTCACGATTCCCGTTTGGGCTGGTCCCAGCCACACTGTACCCAGCGGGGAGAATTGGGTCGATGTCTTGGAGATACCGCTGCAGGTGAGCGGCTGGGGGATGATGATGACCGGGGTCGTATTGCTTCTCCTTGCGCTGGACCCACTCCACTCGTGGTTGAGGTCGCGCATCACACCGCCGCCCTCCTCAAGCACAGTGTACCATAGAGGACTCGAGAGTCGACTCCAGGAGTAGGTCTACGGGCACACTCCCCTGCAACCACTCCCTGAAAGAACGACAAGGAGAACGTCCATGGATATCGAAAAAGCCAATGCAGAAGCAACCAAACGAATGATGGAAGCCCGCCCGGTGCTGGTAGGATTGGACAAGGCTCGGGACGTGATCCCCGGCATGCGCGAAAACCTATTACTGCACGCCGGCCCACCCCTGGCCCTTCGGTCAGAGCCTCAGAGCAAAGCCTGGGAGCGGGCCTCCGGGCCGATGCGCGGTGCGATTACCGGGGCATTGATTTTCGAGGGCAAGGCCAACGATGAAGCCAGTGCCCGGGTCCTGGTCGAATCGGGCGAGATCGAACTGGAACCCTGCCACCATCACCAGGCCGTCGGGCCGATGGCCGGCGTTACCTCGCCTTCCATGTCAGTCTACATTCTGGAGAACAGGACCCACGGCAACCGGTCATACTCAAACCTGAACGAGGGCTATGGCAAGGTGCTGCGTTATGGCGCTTACAGTGACGAGGTGCTGGAACGCCTGCGCTGGATGGAAGAGATTATGGCCCCCGTTCTGGTCAGCGCCATCGAGGCCAGCGGCGGGGTGGACATGCGCGCCCTGCTGGCCGAAGCCCTGCACATGGGGGACGAGGGGCACAATCGCAACAAAGCTGGCTCCATCCTGTTCACGACCAGGTTGGCGCCCTTTATCGCCAGGGCCGCGCCCAACTCCGGCGTGGCGGCCGACGTCCTGCGCGCCCTGGGCGAGAATGCCTTGAGCGTACTCAATCCGGTGATGGCCGCCTGCAAGGGCATGGTCGACGCTGCCCACGGCGTCGAGGGCAGCACGGTCGTGACCATCATGGCCCGCAACGGCACCGACTTTGGCATCCGGATCAGCGGCCTGGGCGATCGTTGGTTCACCGCCCCGGTGGCCATGCCGCAGGGTCTCTACTTCCCCGGGTTCACGGCCGAGGACGCGAGCGGCGACATCGGCGATAGCACGGTGACCGAGACGGCGGGTATCGGCGGCTTTGCCATGGCCAGCGCGCCGGCCATCGTCACCTTTGTCAGCGGCACGCCCAAAGATGCCATCAATGCTACCCTGGAGATGTACGAGATCACCGACGCCGAGCACAAATACTTTACGATGCCACCTCTGGATTTCCGCGGCACGCCGACGGGCATCGACATCCGCAAGGTGGTGGAGACAGGCATCACGCCGCGGGTCAACACCGGCATAGCCCACAAGAACGCTGGCGTTGGTCAGATCGGCGCCGGGCTGGTGCGCCCGCCGATGGCGATGTTTGAGGAGGCGCTGGTGGCTTTTGCCGAGACGTATGGATACTAGAGATTAGAGATTGGATATTGGATACTGGGGGCTCGGGAATGGCGTTGAAATTTGAGGAGTTGAAGATATTGGGGGCTGCCGAGGCAGTGGCAGATGGGATTTGGCGGCGGGTAGTGCGGTGGGATTCATTCGCACGTGACGTCGTCGGCAAGCAACTGGCGAAGGCCGGGGACTCGATTGGAGCGAACATCGCTGAGTCCTATGGCCGCTTCCACTACGGGGAAAAGCTGCAGTTCCTGTACTATGCCCGTGGAAGCCTCTGTGAGACCAAGCACTGGCTGAATCGGGCAGGAGAGCGAGATCTGATGCCACCGGCTCAAGTGCAAGAGTACGTCTCCCAGTTGACCGGCCTAGCCCGCCAATTGAACGCCTTTGCGTCTGCCCTGAAAGCTCAACGCCGGAGCAACCGGACACAGCCGAAAGCAACGCGCGAATCAGCAACCGAATACGCGACCGGCAGCCCAACCGGCGCACTCACACCTCTGTGCACTGAAGAGGAACTCAAATGGCTCCAAACCATCCCCAATACCCAATACCTAATACCCAATATCCAGTATCCTGAAACGGAGGAATAGAAATGGATCGCGAGCATTTCATTCAAATTATGGCTAATGCCAGGCTGTACGACCTGACTCAGGGGTGCAGCATCTTTACACCACCGTGGCCCGGCGAGAAATCGCTGGAGATCCACTTTTTCAAGCGAGTGACCGGCGCCTATGGCGGAGGACTGGGGGCGAACGGCCAGTTGCTCAACTGGAGTAACACGGTGGGCACCCATCTCGTCGGTGAGACAGCCTTCCACTCAGGGGGCAGAGCCATTGCCGACATCCCGCTGCAGGATCTGTGTGGCCCTGGCGTGGTAGTAGACATCTCCGATGCGGTATCCGACTACAGTCTGTATACGCCCGAGATGATCATGGAAAGGGTCACGGTCAAAGAGGGCGACATCCTGATCATCAACACCGGGTACCACAGGTACTCCTGGGATCTTCCAGATGTCTACAACCCGGAGGCCCAAGGTGGGGTCGAATCCAAGGAATTCGGCTTTCTGGTACGGCATCCAGGTCCTTCGCCCAGTTTTTTCAAGTGGGCGCTGGACATGAAGCTCAAGGTAGTTGGCGTGGATTGCGGCTGTGCCGAACACCCCATGAACACCCCCATCCGCTACATGCACGAGAGCGAGTTCCAGAAAGCTGAAGCCAAGTTGACGCGGGACTATGGCTCAACGTGGGACGAGATGTTCCCCCAGGAAGAGTATTACGAGATGACCCACATGACCATGCCCAAGGCCCATCTTCTGCTGGCCGAATCGATTGTAGGGGACATCAACAAGCTGAACAACCAGCGGGCCTGGCTCATGATCCACCCTATCCCCTTCATGGAGGTCGAGACCGCGTGGTCGCGTGTCAGTGCCCTGCAGGCTCCTGAGGGCATGGACGAAGAAGAGTTCTTCCAGATCATGAACTCGGCCGAGATGCTGGACCTCACCATCCCCTTCAGCGTCCAGACGCCCCAATGGGCCAACTATGTTCCGCTGACCGTTACCTACACCAAGCGGGTCGGCGGACAGTACTTTGGAATGGGCCGAAACGGCTCCATCTGCAATGCCAGCATCCACCTGGCGAGCCACATGGATGGCGAGAAGCACTTCTGGCCAGCCGGACGGACTATTGGAGAGGTCCCCCTGGAAGACTGGGTTGGACCTGGTGTGATCGCCGATATATCCCACCTGGTCAGCAACTCCAGCGTCTATACGCCGGAGATGATCGAAAGCGTGGCGGACGTTCGTGAGGGAGACATTCTCATCATCAAGACCGGCTGGAACAAGTATGGCTGGATCAGCCCCGACTCGGACGAGTTCCGCTACATGATCAAACACCCGGGCCCTTCTCCTGACTTTTCGCAGTGGTGTGTCGACAAGAAGATCAAGTGGCTTGGCATTGACGCCGTGAGCCAGGACCACCCCATGAACACCATCCAGCGAATCTGGCACCCCAAGACGTTCGAAGAAGCCAACCGCAAGCTGATCGAGGACTTTGGCAAGGACTGGGATGAGATGTTCCCGCTGGACCATTACTACCAGGATACGCACCTGAATCTCTTCCCCAAGAAGATCGTGCACGCAGAGAACCTGGGAAACGACATCGCCACGGCCGAAAGCGGCCGGTATTATATCGGCTGCTACTTGCAGAAAGGCATGGAAATCGCGTCCATGTGGGGACGGTTTGTCGCCTTCAAGGAGAAGGATTAGGGATTGGAGACTGGAGATTGGAGATCGGATCTTGGACACTAGGCTCTGGACATCTGGTCTTTGATATCCAATGCCAGGGGGCAAGATGCTCTCAGAGCTAGATGGCTATTTGTTACTCATTGGAGACTTGAGGGGGCAGGTTCGCGACTTGGTCGCCAACCTGCCGGCCGAGGGTTTGAACTGGCGCCCTCTTGAGGGCACTATCGAGGGCGTCGAGGGACACGTCACCAACTCGCTGGCTGTGCTGGCAACCCACATCGCGGGCGCGGAGCGCTTTTGGATCGGCGAGGTAGTTGGCGGGAAGCCAGCCACACGGGACCGTGGCTCCGAGTTCCTCGCCGAGGCCAGCGACGCCTCCGGGCTGGTCGGCCTCCTGCAGCAAACAGGGGCGGGAACACGGGAGGTGTTCTCCGTCCTGAGCGAAACCGATCTGGAGAGTACGCGGGAGGCACGGGGCCGGACGGTGCCCGTCCGCTGGTGTATGTTGCACGTCATCGATCACACAGCCCTGCACCTGGGCCACATGCAGCTCACCTATCAGTTGTGGGCGAGGGGCGAGAGCGGCCCCTCTCCGCGCTGGTTTGAGAGATTGAACATCGGAGATTAGATATTGGAGATTGGAAATTGGAGGCAGGAATTGGGCACCCAGCATCCAATATCCAAGTGGAGGAGGTCGTGATTCTATGAAACCAGCTCCGTTCAAGTACTATGCACCGGCCACGGTGGATGAGGCCCTGGGCCACCTGGCCAAGCACGGCTGGGATGCCAAGGTGCTGGCCGGGGGACAGAGTTTGATCCCCATGATGAACTTCCGCCTGGCGCAGCCTGCCGTGCTCGTGGATCTGAACAACGTCTCTGAACTGTTCTACATCCACCCGGGCAGAGACGGCGGTGTGCGCGCAGGTGCCATGACACGCCAGGCGCAGGTGGAGCGCTCTCCGCTCGTTGCCGAGAGAGCGCCCCTGATCCATGCAGCCATGCCCAAGATCGCCTACCCGCAGATCCGCAGCCGGGGTACTTTGGGCGGCAGCCTCGCCCACGCCGACCCCTCGGCTGAGCTGGTCGCAGCGAGCGTGGCGCTGGGTGGGCACTTTCGGCTTCGCAGTGGACGAGGCGAGCGTTGGATACTGGCTGACGACTTTTTTCTCGGGCTGTTCACTACGGTCCTGGAACCCGACGAACTGCTGGTGGAGGTCGCGCTGCCGCCCATGCCCGCGCGCAGCGGCTGGTCCTTCCTGGAGGTGGCCCGCCGCCACCACGACTTTGCCCTGGTAGGCGTCGCCGCTGTAGTGACCCTGGACGAGGCGGACAACCTATCCGAGGGCCGATGTGAGCAGAGTCGCTTGGTGTACTTTAGCGTTGGCGATGGTCCTGTGGAGGCTCGCCAGGCGGCAGCGGTGCTGAAAGGCCAGACGCCCTCATCGGAGGCCATCCAGGAGGCTGCCGAGACCGCCGGAGAAGCGGATGTCGATCCCACCAGTGACATCAACGCCACGGCCGACTATCGCCGGCACCTGGTCAAGGTCTTGGGCCGGCGGGCTCTCACGGAGGCTTTCGAGAGGGCCAAGGTGAGCAGTGACGAATGACCAACGACGACTGACGGATGGTTCGCACACCGTCCTTCCTCTTTCGTTCGGTGCTTTGAGGAGATAATCATGAGCGATCTGTTTGACATTGCCGTCACCGTCAACGGCACACAGTACGAACGCACTGTCGAGCCGCGCCTGTTGCTCAGCGACTTTCTGCGGCACGACCTAGGTCTGACCGGCACCCACGTTGGCTGTGAGCACGGCGTGTGTGGCTCCTGCACGGTTCTGCTGGACAGCCAGCCGGTCCGCTCCTGCCTGGTGTTTGCCGTGCAGGTCCATGGCCACGAGATCACTACGGTCGAGGGATTGGGCACGCCAGACAACCTGCACCCCATCCAGGAGGCATTCCAGGAGGCCCATGGCGTGCAATGTGGGTTCTGCACACCTGGCCTTCTCCTGACGCTGGTGCCCTTTCTGGAGCAAAACCCCGATCCCACAGAGCAGGAGATCCGCCAAGCCATCTCCGGGAACCTCTGCCGCTGCACCGGGTACCAGCACATCGTGGACGCGGTCACCCTGGCGGCGGAAAAGATGCGTGTGTGAGGCGTATGCGTATAGCGTGTTGCGGATTGCGTGACAGAATACCAAGCACGCGACACGTAAGAGACGACATGGTGTTCTAGCATAGGAGTGGAATCGTGACGAAGAAATACGTTGGCCAACGTTTGACACGAACCGAAGATCCGCGGTTGCTGACCGGACAGGCCCTGTTTGTGGACGACGTAGACATGCCTGGAATGCTGCACGTGGCCTTTCTGCGCAGCGACTATGCCCATGCTCGACTGCAGAGCATTGACGTTTCCGCTGCCCGGAAGCGGCCTGGCATCGTGGCGGTCTATACCGCCGAGGACATGGGCGAAGATTGGCGGCCCAGCCCTCCGAACGTGTCGCCGCCCCCTGGCATGAAGGGCGTGGTCTTCCATTCACGCACCCCGGTTCCGCTGGTCAAAGACAAAGTGCGCCACGCCGGTGAGCCCCTGGCCATGGTCATTGCCGAAAGCCGCTACGTCGCCGAGGATGCCGTCGAGGACATCTGGGTCGATCTCGAGCCACTGGAGGCGGTGGCGGACCTGGAAAAGGCACTGCAGCCTGGCGCCCCCCTCGTCCACGACGACCTGGAATCCAACCTGGCCGCTCACCTCGCCCAGGAGAAGGGGGACTACAAAGCAGCCCGGGAGCAAGCCGATCTGGTCGTCAAGCGCCGCATCGTGATTGACCGCGGTGCGGCAGGGGCAATGGAGAACCGGGGGATCGTGGCCCACTGGGAGCCCAAGATCCAGCACTTGACGGTGTGGGACACAACCCAGTCCCCCATTCCCATCCGCAATGGCCTGGCTGCCATGTTCGGGCTGTCGGAGCACCAGGTGCGGGTGATCGCGCCCTTTGTGGGTGGCGGATTTGGACCCAAGATCATGATGTACTACCCGGAGGAAGTTCTCCTTACCTGGGCAACCCTGAAACTCGGGCGGCCCATTAAATGGATCGAAGACCGGCAGGAGAACTTTTTTGCCACCACCCAGGAGCGGGGTCAGGTACACTATGCAGAAATGGCTCTGTCCAAAGATGGACGCATCCTGGGCATCCACCACGCATTCCTGCACGACACCGGCGCTTACGACCCCTATGGCCTGACCATCCCCCTCAATACGCAGAGCCACGCCATGGGGGCCTACGATGTGCCGAACTACTCCTCTGACCTGAAGGTCGTGTTTACCAACAAGACCATCGTCACCCCGGTGCGGGGCGCAGGACGGCCACAGGGTATCTTTTTGGCAGAGCGGTTGCTGGACATCGCCGCCAGGGAGTTGGGCATAGACCGGGTTGAGATCCGAAAACGCAACTTTATCCCGGCCGATGCCTTCCCTTACGAACACAAGATCATCGACCAGGCCTTTACGCCGCTGATCTTTGACAGCGGCAACTATCTGGCAACGCTGGAAAAGGCTGCGACGATGATCGGCTACAAAGAGTTTCTGAAGGAGGAGCAGCCCCGTCTGCGGGCCGAGGGCAAACACGTGGGCCTCGGCATTGTCTCCTTTGTGGAGACGACGGGCGTCGGGCCCTACGAAGGTGGGCGGGTCACCGTGGAAGCCAGTGGCAAGATCAGCGTGGCGACCGGCGTTGGCACGCAGGGACAGGGACACTTTACCTCTTTCGCCCAGATCGTGGCCGACCAGTTGGGGGTGAGCCCTCGCGACGTGCGCGTGGTGACCGGCGACACGGCCGAATTCCACTGGGGGACGGGCACCTTCGCCAGCCGTGGGGCTGTGGTAGCGGCCAATGCCATTCGCGCAGCGGCCGTCTCGGTTCGGGCCAAAGTTCTCGCGCATGCCAGCAAGGTCCTGGAGACGCCTGAAGAAGAGCTAGAGCTGGTAGACGGACACGTACGCGTGGCTGATATTCCCCAGCAATCGATCAGCCTGGGTGAGTTGGCGGTGCTGGCCAACCCCTTGCGGGGCGCTGTCGAGCCCGGCACCGAACCCGGCCTGGAGTCTACGGCCTACTTTGGTCCCCAGTACGGGGCCACGGCCAACGGCTCCCACGCCATGATCCTCGAAGTGGACCCGGAAACGATGATGATCGACATCAAGCGTTATGTCACGGTTGAGGACTGTGGCACGATACTCAATCCCTTGATCGTCGACGGCCAGATCCACGGCGGCGTGGCGCTGGGCATTGCCAACTCATACTACGAGCAGCTCATCTACGACGAGAACGCGCAACTGCTCAACGCCTCCCTGGCCGACTATCTGATCCCCACGGCTACCGAGATCCCACGGATCGAGATCGGCCACGAGGAAACGCGTTCACCGCTCAACCCAATCGGCAGCAAAGGCGTGGGTGAAGCAGGGACCATCCCGGTCCCTGCCCTCTTTGCCCAGGCGCTCGAGGACGCCTTCGTTGACCAGGATTTGGAAATCCTCGAGATGCCCATGAGCCCCAACCGGCTATTCGAGTTGTTGAACAGGAAGTGAGCCGTGACTCGTGAACCCTGATGTGTGAAACGCGAGTTGACGCGCCACGGAACACGAATCACAGAAAACCAGCTAGGAGGAAGCAAGTGCAATGAGTGAGGTACCGATTCAAGGTATAGTGGCCGCCTTCCAGGATGAGAAGGCGGCCGATGAGGCCCTGTATGAGCTCAAGGAGGCGAAATGGGCCGGTCTGATCGGCATTCAAAATGCGGCCGTCCTGCGCCGGGATGAGAAGAACAAGCTGCACATCAAAGAGACCGGCGATTGGGGCGGCGGCAAAGGTGCGGTCGCCGGCGCGGTCCTGGGCGGGTTCATCGGTCTTCTGGCCGGGCCGGTCGGCTGGCTGGGGGTCACGGGAGCGGTGATCGGCGGTCTGGCGGCCAAGTTGCGGGACTCGGGCTTTTCCGACGAGCGCTTGAAACAGCTTGGCGGATCCCTGCAGCCGGGCACGTCGGCCATCGTGGCCGTGATCGAGCACAAGTGGGTTGCCGAGCTGGAGAAGGAGATGGCCGAGGCCGGTGCGGACGTGATGACCCAGGAGCTCAGTGCCGACATCGCGCAGCAGCTCGAGTCGGGCAGGGAGGTAGCCTACACAGCTCTGGCGACGCAGGATGCCGTGGCTGCCAAGCGCACGGTCGTGGGCGAGGATGAGGCGGACGTCAGCGGTTTTGTGCTGACCGAAGACGGGCTGGTCGCGGGTGAAGTGGTAGCTAGCGAAGACGGCATTGCCGCCCATCGCCTCGTGGCTACAGAGGAGGGCACGGCCGAGCAGGCGGTGGTCGCAACCGAGGAAGGCGTGATCGCCGCCGGCTATGTAGCAACGGAGGAAGGTACCGTCGCTGGCGTCGCCGTGGGGGTACCTGAGGACGAGCAGGACCAGTAGACATAGACCCAAGGGCGTGCGAACCTTGGGTTCGCACGCCCTCAAGGTCAAAACGGAACAAGAGAGGAGAATCCCGATGTGTTGTTTTTTCACTGCACTGGTGTTTTTTGGACCGCGCCTGGGCATCCTGATCTGGTGGTTGGTCAGTCCCGTGTACGTCAACGCCGCGGTTGACAACAGGTGGATCTTGGCCATCCTCGGCTGGATCTTCCTGCCCTGGTTGACCCTGATGTACATCATCGTCTATCCAGGTGGCATCGTCGGCTTTGATTGGCTTTGGCTCGGTCTAGGGCTGTTGGCTGACATCGCCTCCTACACTGGTGGCGGCTACGGGAACCGGGATCGCCTCCGGGGCTACGCATAGATCGGTGAGGTTTGACCCGAGAAAGGCGATAGCGCCGGAGAGACCTGCGTCAGCCATCCTGCGAGGAACGTAAGAGGCGAAGAGGGACGCGTACCCAAGCAGGAGCCAAGACCTGAAAGGAGGTGGAAAAGAGACAAGTTTGTGATGATGGTCCAGTGTCGCAGCGGCCGGAGCGGTACCCGAGGACGTGACGGATCCGCCCGGCGAAGAAGCGGGCCGGCCGAAGCAGTAAGGCTGGGCCCTCGGGGTCGTTCAGATTCAAGATAGCAAAGTCAGAAAGGAGAACTCCGATGTGTTGTTTTTTCACTGCACTGGTGTTTTTTGGACCGCGCCTGGGCATTCTGATCTGGTGGTTGATTCGGCCGGTGTACGTAGGCGGTGCCTTCCCCAACTGGATCCTGGGGATCCTCGGCTGGATCTTCCTGCCCTGGTTGACCCTGATGTACATCATCGTCTATCCAGGTGGCATCGTCGGCTTTGACTGGCTTTGGCTCGGTCTCGGGCTGTTGGCCGATGTCGCCTCTTACGCCGGTGGTGGCTACGGGAACCGGGATCGCCTCGGGTACTAGCAGGACGGCGATGTTTGACCTGAGAAAGGTGACAGCGCAGGAAAGCGGCACAGTCGTAGGCTGGCAGGTGTCGTCAAACGTGATGCGTGAGCCGTGAAACATGACGTTCACGGCTCACGCTAGCACTGAGGAAGAAGCAGAGCTATGAAACTAGATGGTGAATAC
>CBDUWJ010000049.1:0-10931 GCA_965370895.1 uncultured Anaerolineae bacterium
AGTGGACGAACCACTCGGGCCGGCAGGAGGGAAGAACGCTGTGCCTGATCCGCCGACAGCGTTCCGGGAACTGAACCAGGGATATCGGCAGGCAGAATCGGCAACGACCGCCAGGTCACGGACCTGGCTAGAGCAGAGGAGAAGCGGAGTCTGCTTTGGACATGGAAGATGTAGATGCCATCTTGCACCGAGAAAGCAGCGTTCCGGGAACTGAACCTGAGATATGGGCGGGCAGAATGAGCGGCGACCGCCAGGTCACGGACCTGGCTAGAGCAGAGGAGAGACGGAGGTTGAGCAAAAAAACGTCAAGGGGACTGGGTCACCCTTGACGTTTCAGGTTGCGGAGCCAGGAGCTGCTAGCTAGGGCAGAGCGGCCAGCATTTGCATCGACCTGGTGGCGAATACGATGAAAGGCTGGGGATAGAGACCAATCACCAGGATGCCGACGGCTGTCACGGCCAGACCGACTTTCAGACCCGCCGATACGGCGAGGGGTCCGGCCTCTTTGTCAGCCGGTTCAAAGAACATGTAGCGCACCACGTTCAGGTAGTAGAACGCGGCGACGACGCTAAAGAGGATGCCTACGACGGCCAGGAAAATGGTTTGGGGCGTATTGAACTGGATGGCCGCGCCAAAGACGAGAAACTTGCCCAGGAAGCCGGCCGTGCCAGGGATGCCGGCCAAAGACAGCAGGGCGACCAGCAGGACCCCGGCGATGACCGGCGCTCGTTTGACGAGCCCCCGATAGTCCGCGATCTCGGCCGACCCGGTGGCAGTCTCAACAGCGATAACCGCCGTGAAGGCAGCCAGATTCGTGAACAGATAGCCAAAGAGGTAGAACAGGGTGCCGTTCATGCCCAGGAAGGCGCTCTGTACGTCCAGCGACAGGCAGATGAAGCCGATGATGATAAAGCCCGCGTGGCCGATGCTGGAGTAGGCCAGCATGCGCTTGATGTTGGTCTGGCGCAGGGCGATCAGGTTGCCCAAACCCATAGAGATGATGGATAGGGCAATGAGGAAGGCCATCCAGCCGATCTCATAGCGGAAGGCTGGCAGGGCTGTCAAGAACACCCGCATCAAGATGGCAAAGCCGGCCGCCTTGGAACCCACCGATAGGAAAGCGGTCACCGGCGTTGGCGCCCCCTCGTAGGTGTCGGGCGCCCACTGGTGGAAGGGGGCCAACACGATCTTGAAGCCAAAGCCGGCCAGAAGCATGACGATGGCCGCCACGGCCAGCCACTGCATGCTTGGGTCACCGGCCATCAGAAACCGGGCGATTTCGGCCAGGTTCGTGGTGCCCGTCGCTCCGTAGAGCAGCGACATGCCGTAGAGCATGATCGCTGAGGCTACCGAACCGTAAAGAAAGTACTTGATACCCGCCTCATTGGATTTCTTATCGCCCCGCAGATAACCGGCCAGCACGTAAGAAGTGATGCTCAGAAACTCCATGGCCAGGTAGACCGAGATCAGGTCGGTCGCTGACGAGGCCAGGGCGATGGCCAGACAGGCAAAGACTAGCAGAAAGTAGAACTCGCCCCGGTAACGGGTGCGCGGCTGAGCGTGCTCAGGCTGGAGGTAGGGGACCGCGGCCAAGATCACCAACATCACGCAGGCGATGGCCACCATTTTGAAGAAAAGGGCAAAGGGATCGACGGCCATCATGGCCAGCACGGTGGTCGGGGGCGTGCCCAACAGCAGGACCGTGGCCGCCAACGCCAAACCCAGTCCGATGAGGGCCAGGGCCGGCACCCAGAGGTCCTTTTTCCCCCTAACCGAGGCCTCATTGGAGGCCTCGTCAGAGGCCTTGTCCTGCCAGATAAAATCCACGCACAGGACCACCAGCCCGGTGAGCAGCAAGATCACTTCGGGTGAGAGCAGTCGCAGCGTTTCACCTAGAGTCAAAACTCACCTCCGAGAACAACCCTTGCGAAGGTTTGGCAGCGGATTCGGGATTTGCAGCGTCTTTAGCTCCCAACTCCACGCCACAATAAGACCCACTCGTAACCTTCGCAAGAGTGCAAGGGTAGCCAACTACCCGCCAAAGAGCTTCTGAGAAAACGTATTAAAGAACTCTATGATAGGCGTGGGATAGATGCCAAAGGCAATCATGAATATGATCAGCGGCCACATCGTTACCTTTTCGAAGGACAGCATGTCCGTCAGCTTGGCGCCGTGGGTCACCTTCGTCCACCGTTCGAGGCTGAAATCGCCCAGGAAGACATATTGCACGATCTTCCACAGGATGTAGGCTGCCGTGACCACAATGCCGATGACGCCGATGGCCGCGAACAAGGGCATGATCTGAAAGGCGCCCCGGAAGATAAAGAACTCGGCCCAGAACCCCATCAGACTGGGCAGACCCAGGCTGGCCATGGCGGTCACCAGAAAGATGCCATAGTAGTAGGGCGTCATCTTGCTCAAGCCACCAAAGGCCGGTATCACCTTGTTGTCCTCGTCGCGGAGAGGCTTTCCGTCCTCATCTTGCAGGGCCAGGTCACGGCTGTGGGCCCGTTCGTAGAGCACGCCCACCAGGAAAAAGAGGCCGCCGGTGATGATGCCGTGGGCGAACATCTGCAAGGCCGCTCCGTTGACGGCCATGGCCGCCGCGTCCTCCAGGCCGGCCCGGCCCCAGGCCGCCGCCGCTGCGGCCGCCCCCAACATAAAGTACCCCATGTGGCTCACCGAGGAGTAGGCGATCAGCCGCTTGAGGTCCCACTGGGCCATACAGACCAGCGCGCCGTAGATGATGCTAAGCAAGGCCAGGATGGGGATGACCGGCACGTTCCAGCTATAGAACCTGAACTGCTCGGGGAAAATGGGCAGGAGGATGCGCAGCATACCGTAGCCGCCCAGCTTGAGCAGCACGCCAGCCAGGATGACACTGCCAGCCGTGGGAGCGGCCGTGTGGGCATCGGGCAACCAGGTGTGGAAGGGAAAAAGGGGCACCTTGATGGCAAAGGCGATAAAGAAGGCCCAGAAGGCCGCGATGGCCAGGAATGCGTTGCCGCCAAAGAGCGGTCCCAACGGTCCGTCTGCCCCCAGCCCTTGCGATAGCGCGACGATATCAAAGGTACCATGGTAGAAGTAGAGGGCCAGGATGGCCAATAGCATGAGCACGCTGCCGGCCAGGGTGTAGAGAAAGAACTTGATGGCCGAGTATTGGGGGCGGTCCTTGGGCCGGCCCCAGATGCCGATGAGCAGGTACATGGGCACCAGGCCGACCTCCCAGAAGACGTAGAACAGCACCAGGTCCAGCGAAGCAAAGACGCCAATCATGCCCATCTCGAGCATGAAGAAGAGGAGGAAGAACTCCTTGACCCGCTCAGTGATGGTATACGACGAGTAGATCATACACAGCACGGTCAGCAGCGTCGTAAGAAAGATCAGCGGGACGCTCAGTCCATCTGCGCCGATGTGGAAGTTGACGTCGATGGCCGGGATCCACTCGGCAAGGACCTGAAACTGGAAGCCGCCCACCCCCTTGTCGTAGGCGAACCACAGGTAAGTGGCCAGCAGCAGCGGTACAAAGCTAACGCCAATGGCCAGGTTCTTGATGGTCCGCTCTTGGTCTTTGGGGATGAGCAGGATCAACAGAGCCCCCATAAGCGGGACAAAGGTGATAAACGTGAGCAGATTCTCCATCTATATCCTCCTCGGTAGAAAAAGTGCCTTCATATGGGCAGACCTGAGTACGCTCAGGCTGCAAAAAAGCACCTGAGTGTACTCAGGCTTCAGCGCGGCTAGCCCCGTACAAGGAACAGGGCCAGTAGCAGCAGGACGGTTACAGCCGCCACCAGCAGGTAGTTCTGCACCTGGCCGGTCTGGGTGGCCCGCATGAACTCGCCAAAAGCGGTCGTCACACGGCCCACCGCGTTCACCGCGCCATCGATGATGGGGATGTCGATGAACCTCTTCAGCCAACTGGCCAGCCAGCGTCCAAAAGCGCCCACGGCATTGACGATAGCGTCGATGACCTTCCCGTCAAAGACAGCGCAGGCATCGGCCAGCCAGAGAGTGGGCCGGATGATGATGAGGTGGTACAGCTCGTCAAAGTAGTACTTGTTCTCGAGCACGGTGTAGACCGGGCCCAATGGCTTGCGAATCGGATCCACCGGTTCCGTCAGCGGATTGCGGCCATAGATAAGCCAGGCGACGAGCCAGCCAGCGCCTGCCAGCGCCAGAGAGATCAGAGCCACCGTCACATTGAACTCTGCATGATGGAGGTGAAACTCCAGGAGCTCGGCCTCCTCGCCGATCATAATGAAGAACTGGTTGGCCCAGGGCGTGCCGGCCAGCCCCAAGAACATGGCAAAAGCAGCCAAGATGATCAGGGGCCAAGTCATGCTACCGGTGCTTTCGGGTGCGTGCTCGGCCGCCTCGGTGCGGGGCTTGCCGGCAAAGGTCAAGAAGACCAGGCGCCCGGTGTAGAAAGCGGTCAGGAGGGCGGCGACAGCCAACAGCAACCAGACGATAAAGTCCACGGTGGGGCTCGCGGCGGCGGTGCTGGCATGCATAAACTCGTACCAGGCCTCGGCCAGGATCTCGTCCTTGCTCCAGAAGCCAGCGAAAGGAAAGATGCCGGTCAGGGCCAGCGCGCCGATGATAAAGGTCCAGCCGGTGCGGGGCATGCGCCGCAGGAGGCCGCCCATGTTCATCATGTCGTTGGGGTCAAACTCCCCAGCGTCAGGGTCGCTGTCCTCGTGGCCGTCGTGGGCATGATGGTGCCCGTGTTCCACGCCGTGGATCACCGAGCCAGAGCCCATAAACAGGAGGGCCTTGAAGAAAGCGTGCATGATGAGGTGGAACACCGCAGCCACGTAGGCCCCGAGCCCCAGGGCGGCGAACATGTAGCCGAGCTGGCTGATGGTCGAAAAAGCCAGCACCCGTTTGATGTCGTTCTGGGCAATGGCGATGGTACTGGCAAAGATGGCTGTGAAGGCACCGATCAGGGCCACCACGGTCATCGCCTCACTACCCCCGGCCACAAAGAGGGGGAACGAGCGGGCCACCAGGTAGACGCCGGCCGAGACCATCGTCGCCGCGTGGATGAGGGCGCTAACTGGGGTAGGACCCTCCATGGCGTCGGGCAACCAGACGTGGAGCGGGAACTGGGCGCTCTTGCCCACCGCCCCGCCCAAGATCAGGAGGGCACAGAGTGTGGCCCAGGACATCCCGGGGAAGGCAAAGGTGGTGGCCAGTTGGTGCAGTGACTCCTTGGAAAAGATCTCCTGGAAGGTCATGGTGCCTGTTTGGGAGTAGAGCAAGAGCATCCCGGCCAGCATGATCACGTCGCCGATGCGCGTGGTCAGGAAAGCCTTCAGGCCAGCCTCCTTGGGCGTGATGCGCTTTGGATCGGGGTAGGACTTGTCGAACCAGAAGCCGATGAGCAGGTAGGAGCAGAGGCCCATGATCTCCCAAAAGATGAGCAGAGTGACAAAGTTGTTAGAGATGACCAAGCCCAGCATCCCGCAGGCAAAGAGGGAGATATAGGCAAAAAAGCGGGAGTAGAGGGGATCGACCTCGTCGGTACCAAAGTTCATGTAGCCCTTGGAGTAGATGAAGATCATCAAGCAAACAAAGGGCACCATGAGCAGCATTATGCTCGTCAGCGTATCCACCTGGAAGCCTAGCCTGAGGACGGTAGAGCCGGCAGGGATAGCGTACATCCACACCTCATAGCCACCCGCCGGCGGCACCAGGCCGTGGATGTTCTGCCACGTCAGGTACAGAATGGTCCAGCCCAGCACCCAGGCCAGTCCAATGCCGATCCAGGCGATCCAGGTGCTGAGCAACCGGTTGCGGTTGGTCCACAGCACGATGATAGCAAAGGCCAACAGGGGAAAGAGCGGGAGCAGCCAGACCAGATTGAAAAAGAAATCTCTCGACATTGGGTTTGTCGCTCCTCTACAGTTTCATCAGGTCCATGTCTTCGACGTCCACCGTGCGACGGTTGCGATATACGGCAATGATCAAGGCCAGGCCCACAGCGGCCTCGGCAGCAGCCACGGTAATGACGATGATAGCAAAGACCTGGCCCGCCAGGCTGCCACGTGCCACCTCAATGTTTCGCCAGAAAGCGAGCAGGTTGATGTTCACAGAGTTGAGCATCAGTTCTACGCCCATCAGAACGCCGATGGCGTTTCGCCGGGAGAGCGCACCATACATGCCGATGCAGAACAACGCGGCGGCGACGATCAGGTACCAGGACAATGGGACTTGCACGGGCATTCCTCCCTCGCTTGGAAGCGTCCAGTAGATGTGTCTCTATCTTTCCCGGGCGATGACGACCGCCCCAACCAAGGCCACCAGCAACAGGACCGAGGCCACCTCAAAGACCAGCACAAACTGGTCGGGGCTCACCAGGGCCTGGCCCAGCGCGCTGATAGCGTCGTCCGGCACGGAGGCCGGAACGGTGGGCCAGCTCACCTGCAGGAGGATAAAGACCAGGACGATGAATAAAGCCGCAGCCGTCAGCAACCCGATGAGCCACTGCTCGTTCCGGGCTTTGAACTCGGGTGACATCAACTGGCGGGAAAGCATAACAGCAAAGATGATCAGAATGGAGATGGCCCCCACGTAGACTAACAGTTGGACCACCGCCAGGAACTCTGCTTCCAGTAGGACGTAGAAACCAGCTACGCCGACGAAAGAGAGCACCAAGAAGAGCGCGGCGTGGAACAGATTGCGGACAGTGACCACGCCCACCGCCCCGATCAGGGCAACGGCACTCAGGATGACAAAGACCACGTGCGGCACGGCCACTTGGGATACACTCATGGGCTTCCTACCTTTCCACCGCCACGATGCGCTTCAGGGCCGGGGCATCCTTGAGATTGCGCGCCGAACGATTGAGGATGAAAGCGGTCACGACGACAATGATGATATTGCCCAGCAGCATCACGCCCCCCTGCAGCCAGGGTTCCAGCTTGGGGTCCGCGCCTGTCAAAGACAGGACCGGGATCTTGACCACAAAAGCAGCGAGCATCAGGTTCACGAGGGCGAGGGGCACCAGGAACTTCCAGGCAAAGCCGATCAGGTGGTCGAACCGCATGCGGGGGAAGGTAGCCCGGAACCACAACATGAGAAAGATCACGAACACCGCCTTGCCAAAGACGATAACTGGGGTGAGGACCGGCGCCAGGTTTTCGAGGCCAAAGAACTTCCAGCCGCCCAGGAACAGGGTGGAGATCACAATCGCTACGCCAAACATGTTGACGTACTCGGCGATGAAAAACATGGCGAACTTCATGCCACCGTATTCAATGATGTAGCCGGCTATCAGCTCTGAATCGGCCTCTATCAGGTCCACGGGCGAGCGGTTCGCCTCAGCCAGGGCGCAGATCAGAAAGGTCATGCCAGCCACGGGCATGACGATAAAGTAGGGCACCGTCTGGGCCACCACGATCCCTTGCATGGACATCGTCTTGGCGAACAGGACCACGGCCAGGATGGACAATATCATAGGGATTTCGTAGGCCAGCAACTGGTTCACCACGCGAAAGGTGCTCAGCAAGGCATACTTGTTGTTCGAGCCCCAACCGGCGATGATCACGGCCAGGACGTGGAGTGTGCTAATGGCTACAATGAAAAGAACGCCCACGTTCAGATCCTGGCCGATAAGCCCCGGGCCCCAGGGCAGCACCGCAAAGACCAGCAGGGCAGGGACCGCCACAATGAGGGGGGCCAGCATGTGGAGCGCGCGGTCGGAATTCTTGGGGATGACATCTTCCTTGGTCAACATCTTGATGGCATCGGGGATGGCCTGAAGCAAGCCGAAGGGCCACACCCGGTTGGGCCCCGGCCGGTCCTGCATACGGGCGATCACCTTGCGCTCCATAGGCGTAAAGATGAGGACGGCCATTATCCCGATAAGCAAGAGGACCACAGCGCCAACAATATCCGCGGTCAGGTTCACGGCCCATGGAGGAAAGCCCCAACCGGACAGCAAACCGCCTACCCAGGCTCCCAGTTCAACCCAGAAATTGAGAATGAAATCCATACGCATCTCCTAGTACCCAGTGCCCAGTATCCAATACCTGATGTCCGATGCCCAGCGGCTGCCATCCGATATTGGATGTCGATCACTGGATGGGGGCTATTGCAAGCGCAACGCGCCCTTGCGCCAGGCATAGACCAGGCCCACGGCCAGGATGGCGATGAACAGGAAGGCCTCAGCCAGAGCCCAGAGCCCCACTTTGTCGTAGGCCACTGCCCAGGGGAAAAGAAAGACGGCCTCAATGTCGAAAACGACAAAGACCAGGGCATAGACGTAGTACTGGGCCCGGAACTGCACCCAAGTATCGCCCATGGTCTGGAGGCCGCACTCGTAGGTGTCCAGCTTGACGGAGTTTGGTTTCTTGGGCCGTAGCAACCAGGCAAACCCCAAAGCGATGAAGGGAAAGACCAGCACTATGGCAAGATAAACCCCGATGAAATTATAGTCTGACAGCAATGTCACACCCCCCTTTTGCAGGATGCAGAACGTCCGCTATTATGCCACAAGTCCGGGGAAAAGGCAAGTTCCAAACGTCACTATCCTACCAGCCGGGGAGCACAGCTTGGAGTGGCTGTCTTGCACTTGGGGCTTGGATTTTTCTCTGATAGCCGCAGCCATGATATAATCAGTGCATGACACATGCTGTGAGGATCTCTGACCAAGCTGCCTGGGACGACCTGATCGCTGCGGCACCGGGAGGGCACGTCCTGCAAAGCTGGGCCTGGGGCGAGCTCAAGGCACATTTCGGCTGGCGGGTCCAGCGAGTGGCAGTGCGAGCTGACCGTGCCCACCAAAGTGGGAGCCGAATATCTGGCGGATCCGGAGAATCCGGTGGGCTTAAGGAGCCCGTTGCCCAGGTGCTCTACCGGTCGCTGCCAGGGGGACTGGGCAGCATCGCTTACGTGCCCAAGGGGCCACCAGGAGATCTTGACGATCGGTCAGCCCTCGTGGAGTTGCTGGATGCGATCCGGCCCCTGGCCCGGCAGCAGCGCGCCATCTGCCTCAAACTCGAACCAAACCTGGAGGATGATCCCGCCCTGGCCAGACGGCTACAGTCCCTCGGTTTCCGTCCCAGCCCCCACACGGTCCAGCCGCGCCGCACTATCCTGGTGAACCTGGATGCCGAGCCGGAGGCGCTGCTGAAGCGCATGAAACAGAAGACGCGCTACAACATCCGCCTGGCGGGCCGCCGTGGGGTCACCGTACGCCCAGGAGACGAAGCCGACCTGCCTGCCTTCTGTCACCTCCTGGAGCTCACCGCCGAGCGGGACGGCTTTGGCATCCACAGCAGAACCTACTATGAGACTGCGCACCGCCTCTTTGTGCCGTCGGGACAGGGCCGCCTGCTGCTGGCCGAGAACGAGGGGCAGCTCCTGGCCGGGCTGGTTGTCTTTGCCCTGGGCGATACCGCCTGCTACATGTACGGGGCCTCGTCCAGCGAACACCGCAACCTGATGCCCACCTACCTGCTCCAGTGGGAGGCGATGCTTTGGGCCAAGGGGCGGGGCTGCCGTCTTTATGACCTGTGGGGCGTGCCCGACGAAGACGAGGCGATCCTGGAGGCCGAGTTCACCCAGCGCAGCGATGGGCTGTGGGGCGTCTACCGCTTCAAGCGTGGCTTTGGCGGGCGGCTGGTGCGGACCCTGGGTGCCTGGGACCTGGTCTACGCACCGCTACGCTACCGGCTCTATAGCCTGGCAGTGGACTGGCTCAACCGGAGGCAACCCGACTGATGCTGGCATTCCGGCCTCTGCCGCGCAGGCAGGGGGGACTGGGGGGGCGCGAATAGTGCATACCCTCGAGATCACCGACGCCCAGGCCTGGGACCAGGCCCTGCTGAGTCTGCCCAACCCCCACGTCCTGCAGAGCTGGACCTGGGGCGAGTTCAAAGCGCGATACGGCTGGCGAGCCACCCGGCTATTGTGGCAGGAGGACGGACAGATGGTGGCTGCCGCGTCGGTGCTGCAACGCAAACTGCCCCGGCTGCCCGTGTCACTGCTTTACGTGCCCAAGGGACCGGCCCTTGATTGGTCCAACGGTGACCTGGCCGAACGTGTCCTGGCTGAGCTGGAAGACCTGGCCCGACGCCGTAGGGCGATCTGTGTCAAAGTCGATCCCGACGTCTACTATCCCGACACCGCTCCCCCCTTCTCCCCGCGACCAACCTGCGCCCCCGCGACGACACGCCTGCTCGAGGCACGAGGCTGGCGCTACTCGGACGAGCAGATCCAGTTCTGCAATACGGTTCTTCTGGACCTGAGCCAGTCCGAGGAGGACCTACTGGCGGCGATGAAGCAGAAAACCCGCTACAACGTACGATTGGCCACCAGGCGTGGGGTGACCATCCGTGTGAGTACAGCCATCGACGACCCGAGTGCGCTTGCCAGAGACCTCGACACCTTTTGCCAGCTTTACGCTGAAACAGCCCAACGCGATGGCTTTGTCATCCGCCCACCCAAGTACTATGTCGACGCCTGGGGCAGCTTCCTGAGACGTGGACTGGCCCAGATCATCCTGGCCGAGGTGGAGGGCGAGGCTGTGGCCGGACTCATCCTCTTTACCTTCGGGCCGACAGCCTGGTACATGTATGGCGCTTCTTCAGACCGCCACCGCAGGACCATGCCCAACAATCTACTCCAGTGGGAGGCCATCCGCCGGGCCAAGACCGCCGGATGTACTCTGTACGACCTTTGGGGTGCGCCCAACCAACTGGACGAGTCGGATCCGATGTGGGGCGTGGTGCGCTTCAAGCTGGGACTGGGCGGTCAGTTGGCCCGGGGAGTAGGCGCCTGGGACTTTCCTGTCCAGGGGGCAACCTACTGGTTCTACTCCGTGGTCATGCCCCGATACCTGGGTTGGCTGCGGAGACGGGGCTAGGTTGGCCATTCCCAGGCGGAACACAGCCCAACGCAAACCGTCCCACAGGCCGGAACCT
>CBDUWJ010000050.1:0-10926 GCA_965370895.1 uncultured Anaerolineae bacterium
CCCAGCGGCGACACAACGCGCCAGACCAGCGCCAGATCGAGCTGCCCGCCGACCTTCACGACTGGCGACCAGGCTGAGATCGCCTCCAATTGCAGAGACCCGTCAGCCAATCCGGAGTCTCCGAGTCGATCCGCCCCGGCGAGTGGGTCGCGCCCGGTGAGGAAGCCCTGCACCCGAAGCTGGCTTTCGCCAGTGAACACCCGGTCCTCAAACTGCACACCGTGCTCGTCGAGCCAGCTCCGGACAAAGCCATCGGGATCGGTGACCGTGTCGTAAATGCGATAGACCCACACCCGGTCAAAGCCGGCGAACAGGTGCTCCAAGGCGTCCGCTGTTTCAGCTCTGCTCATGGCGTAAAAGTCGGAATCGGCTTGCCCCCAGCCCAGCGACGGATCCCCGTCCACCGTACCGGTCTGCACCACGACCGGACCCTGGCGCACCAACGGGCCATAATCGTTCGACAGACGGCTGAGACTGCTGATAGGGTCTCCATCGGAGAAGGAGCTCCCGTCCCAGTAGGTCAGCAGGGCTGTGTATGCGTAGCCAGCGTCGACGAGGATGGCATCACCGGGTCGCCACCGTTCGGCCAGGAAGCGCGTCGCTGCCCGGTGATCGTCGCTGGCGTAGCGGAGATCGGTGTGGTAGGCGTGGATCGAAATCCCGGAGAAGAGGAGGATAACGGCCAGGCTCAGCCAAACTGCCACCCGCGAGCGCCGAGCCAACCAGAGCAATCCCGCTGCCAGGATAACGTAGAAGGGCGTTGAGTAGGTGAAGGCATAGCGGACGTGGTACAGGGGGGTGATCAAAGAGGCCAGATAGATGAGGAACACCGGGATAAAGACGTAGCCAGCAAGCAGCCAGCGGCTGGGCGGGATTTCCTTGCCTGAGACGTCTGAGGTCGGCCCGCCAGGGGCTGGCTTGGAGGCTTTTGGAGTCTTGGCCAGGAGACCCAGACCGAACAGACCGGCGAACAGGAGTAGAACCGGCCAGACCTGCGCGGGTTCGACCGACTGCCCCAGACTCAGTGCCGTCCAGGTCTCCAGCAAGACCCTGCTGAGCGGTGTGAATCCCCGCCAGGGAGGCACCGGTGGTGCGGTGGCCTGCCGCCAGGCGACGGGCAGCCACGGTGCGTAGAGCAGGAGCACAGCCACCTGGGCCAGGAGCCAGCGCCCCAGCCAGGCCCAGCCCACGCGGCCCCGACGCCAGCCCATCAGCCACCAGGCCCCGATCATCAGGTTGATTGCCAGCAGCAAGAATGCAAAGTAGTAGAGCGTCCACAGACCCAGCGCCCCAAGGAGGGCGTAGATGGCCAGTCGGGACCAAGCCGGGAGGGTTCCAGGTCTCGCCGCCAACAGCGAGACCACGGTGAGGAGCAGGCCGACGCCCAAAGCCGCTCCCAGCGTGTACATCCGCACTTCTTGCGAATACCAGAGGTTGTAGGGCGCAACGGCCACCAACAGGGCAGCCAGCAGGCCCACATCCGGCCCAAAGAACCGGTCTGCTAGCCGGTAGGCCAGAGCCACCAGGAGCAAGCCGAAGAAGAGAGAAAGGAACGCTGTGGCAAAATCGCTGACACCAGCCAGCCGGGTCCAGGCGTGGAGCAGCAGATAGTAGCCGGGTGGATGGATGTCGCCGGCGGTGTGGGACACCAGCTCCGGGATGCTCTGGGCCGCCAGGTAGACGCTCACCGTCTCGTCGTACCACAGGCTCTCGGCACCCAGGCGGTAGATCCGCAGGCAAAAGGCCAGTAGTAGGATCCCTACCAGCACCCAATACCGGAGCGCGGCCCTGTGCCTATCAGCCATCAACCACGAGCCATCCGCCTAGGGGAAAGCCCTACGCGTCCACTGCAGCGCGTTCACTGGCACACCATGTACCTGCATTTCCCAGTGCAGGTGGGGGCCTGTAGACAAGCCGGTGTTGCCGACCAGGCCAACGCGCTGCCCGCGGCCCACCACCTGTCCCACCGCAACATTGATCTTTGACAGGTGCCAGAAACCGGTAAACACGCCCAGACCATGATCCAGGATCACCACCTTGCCCCGCACCTGGAGCGGTTCGGCCAGAACCACCGTGCCGGTGATGGGGGCAGATACGGGCGTGCCCGTATCCGCGCCATAATCGAGGCCAGTGTGATAGCTGCTCACCGGGCCGCCAGCGTAAGACCGCCGCTGCCCAAAGCGAGCCGTGATGCGCCGTTCGCCCTTTAGGGGAAAGCCAAAAGTCCCCTGCCAGAGGCGCCGCTCGCTCACCCCTTTGAACACCTTGTTTATCTTTTTGCGTTCTGCCCGTGCCAAGGCCGGGTCCAACAGTCCCTGGCGGTCCACCGGGACGGGGACGTTGTAGGTGCCAAATTTGCCTGCCGTCACAGTGAACGTCGCCCGCATGGTGAGCAGGTCTCCGCTGTCTGACTCGGTCACCGTCAACGCCAGGGGGTAGCCACCCGGCGGTGTCAAGGCGTCCACGCCAACCACCGACCAGTACCGTCCCTTCTCCTCGACGAACATCAGGTCCTGCTCCAGGAACCGGCCGCTCACGTCCAGATCATTCTCGCCCTGCACTTCAATGAGCATCGTCCTCCCCTGGAGCACCGGTGCAGGGCTGGCCGAGAGCTCAGGGAAGGTGGGCGTGTTGACTGTCGCCGCGGTAGGGGGCGGCATGATCAACTCCTGCCCCGGCAATAGCAAACCATGCCGGTTCAGGTGGTTGACCTCTCGCAGCGTCCAGACGTCTGTGCCGTAGCGGAAGGCCAGGAAGGGCAGCGTCTCGCCGGGGCCGACCTGATGCAGCCGCGTGTTGGATGTCCCCGATGATGAGGCCGCCGCGGCGGGCGATGGCCCTGCCCCTCCGGTGGGGATGACCAGTTTTTGTCCGACGGCAATGAGAGAACGATCGGCGATCTTGTTGGCCTCGGTGATGGCCTCGACCGTCGTGCCAAAACGCTGAGCAATGCCGTACAGCGTATCGCCTCGCTGAACGACATAGACGGTCGGTGTGTCCTGGGAGGACGCCGCAGCCGTGGTGGCGGTTGGTGTCGAGTCCTGGGCAAGGACTGGGCAAGCCAACGCGAGGAGCAAGGACAGTACGACCGCGCATTGCACGGTTCGTAATGGGTACCGTAAATGGGCAATCAGGTATTGGATATTAGATGCTTGGTACCGGCTCTTCCGTCTCACAACCTATATTTTACCCTCTGCATCCACGGGGCGTGCGGCTTTCAGATAGGTGTAGAGATCGGCGCACAGCACATAATGCCACTGGCGTCCGTCCATCGCCCCCCAGAACTCGTCCAGGCCGCGGCTGCCAGCCTGCTCGTAGCGCAAGCATTGGATCATCATCTCCAGCTTGTCGGCGTCGCGCACCAGCCGCCCCTCCGGGCTGGCGCTGTGTTCAAACTCGAGCCACAAGGCTTCGTACCGGCCAGCGGCGGGCAACGGGGCCAGCAGATCAGCCATAGCCGACGCCTCCGCCTGGCTCTTGACACGAGCCGGGAGGAGACTGGTGGCGGAACGGGGCAGATCGGTCAGGCGGGCTTCGGCCAGATCGTGCAGCAAGGCCATGATCAGAACCTTTTCCAGATCCAGCTTGCCGTCCAGATCGCCACTGGCCTGCAGAGTGTCGACGAGGGCCAGGGCCAGAAACGCAACGCCAAAGCTGTGCTCGGCCACACTCTCCACGTGGGGCACGCCCCGCATCCCCCAACCAGTGCGAGGGATCCGTTTCAGGGTTGCAGATTCCAGTAGCAGGCCAGCGAGTCCTGGCAGATCCAATCCCGCATCGCCTGGAGCGGAGGACCCAGGAGTTGTGCGGGGATCTAATAGTCCCTCTTGAGCTTCTTTGGACCTGCCTAATCTATCTTTGTCCATTGTCCGATTCCAATACCGAGAGGATCGCCGGTGCTACGTCGGTGATGGCCGTTGCCTCTTGGAAGTGTCCGGCGGCGGGACCCACGGCCAGGAGCGGCACGGGGTTGGTGGTATGGGCCTTGGTGGTAGCGTCCTCCAGGTTGCCATGATCGCTGGACACCACCAAGGTCGTGTCAGGCAGGCAATGAGCGAGGACAGCCCCCAGGAAAGCATCCAGCCGGCTGAGTACCCACTCGGGTTCAAGCCGCCGGTGACCCGCCAAGTCGGGCAGGAAGGTCTCGTAGAATACCAGCTCATAGTCCGCTGACAGATGGGCCAGCCGGGCGCCGGCCTCCTCGGCGGAGACCAGGGGCAGGTCGTAGCCCAGATAACTGGAGGCAATCTCGTGGGTGATGTCCCACAGCACGGCCCGCCCCTCGGCCAGATCGGACAGGGTGGGGATGGGGGCGCGGGCCGCCAGAGCCGTCAGAGTGCTAGCCCCCAGGCGGCGCTTCCTGTCACGGATCATCTTCCAGAAGCGCTCCGAGTGGGCGTTGGCAAAGAGTACCCGCGCGCCGGCCTCGGCAGCCCGTTTCAACAGGCTGTGCTCGGCGATGACCTGCCGCAGGCGAGCAGTGGGAAAGGCAGTGATATGATCGCCCACTAGAGCCGGGGCATTGACCCCGGTAAAGAGCGCTGTCTGGCCGGTGGCGCTCTGGGGCAGGCCGGGAACGCCCAGGCAGGCATCGATGGGGCGCAGGGATACATCCGAGACCTGACAGGGCGAACCAGGTCTGTTGGAAAACCTGTCGCCTCTGCTGTTGAGGACCAGGGGCCCGCCCAGCAGGTCACAGAGCCGCGGCATGGGCACCTGGCTCAAGGGATTGTCGGCTCCTGGCGTGGCCAGCCCGACCCCGTCGAGGAAGACAAAGAGGATGCGGTTTCGTGGGCTTTGCCTCGTCATAGCGCCGGATCGCGGATCCGGCGCGAGCAAAGAGGCCCGCAGATCCGGCGCGGGGGAAGGGGCGCGCGACTCGTCGCTACCGTTCACAGCTTGTAGCCGATGGTGCGCAGGAAGCCCTTGCGCCAGGCGATGTCTGCCTCATCCTCGATGCCTTTCGGCGGGGACCCATCTACCACACCCAAGACGCCGCGTCCGGTGTCGATGTCGGCAACGATGACCTGGGTGGGATTGGCTGTGGCGCAAAAGATGCGGCACACCTCGGGGACCATCTTGAGGGCGTTCAGGACGTTGATGGGGTAAAAGCCTTCGGCCAGGAAGAGGATGAATGTATGACCGGCGGCAATGGCCGAGGCGTTCTGGGTGGCCAGCTCGATCATCGCCTCGTCGGTGCCCGTCCAACGGATAAGGCAGGCGCCCGAGGCCTCACAGAAGGCCAGGCCGAACTTGATGCCCGGCACGTGGGTAACCATCGCCTCGTGGATGTCCTCAACGCTCTTGATAAAATGGGTTTGGCCCAGCACAAAGTTGATGGCTTCCGGTTTCTCGATGGGCACGATCTTTAGTTCCATGTCAGCGTCCTCCTGGTAGCTCTGGCGCGCAGGCTTTATTGTATCACATTTCGCCCCGCAGCAAAAACCAACGGCTATGGCTCTGCGCTCGAAAAACGCTTCAGCGCTAGTGGCAAGTATGCCCTGTGTGGGCCACCCGGCGTGGCGCCCAGGCTGATCTCGTCCAGGTAGACAGTGATCACCGGGCCATCGCCAGGCGCGGGATCCCGCAGAAGGAATCTGATGGTCACCGTACCCGTCAGGGCGGCTTCCGGTCGGCCGGGGTAGTACCACTGGTGCTGCCAGCCGCCGATGTCCAGGTCTGGGGTATAGACGCGGGTCGTGGTCACGGGCAGCGTGGGGCTGATGGTCCAGCCGGTCACGCTGAGGATGACGTTGAACACCGCCGCGGAGGCAGTACTGGGCGCACCCTCACTGTCGTTAGCAACAGGCCGGTACCAGAAGGAGAGGGCCGGTTCCCAGGCAGCGGTCAGGGCCACCGTCTGGGTCACGCCGGTGGTGAGCGCCTGCTGTTCTGCCCTCTCCGCGGTGAGGGGCGGTGCACCGCCCAAGGCCAGGGCCTGGTGGCCGGTGTGGACCGGTTCCGTGACCACCACGACTCCCTGGGCATTGATAGGCGACCAACTATCCAGACCGGACTCGAACTCGCCGTTGACCACAGCGTCATCCGGAGGGCGCAGTGTCCAGGTGAGGGCTACGGTCTCGGTGAGGCCAAAGGTCACGCCGTAGACCGGTGCGGGGGACGCCAGCCAGGGGTGGCTGACGGTGACGGTCTGGGGTTCGGGCCAGGACTGCACGTCCAGTGCATAGTTCCCTGCGACGTCGCTTGTGGCAGCGTAGGTCGTGCCCAAAACAGCAACCGTCGCCCCCTTGACCGGGCGACCCTCGCTGTCCAGCACGCGACCGGCCAGCCTGGGTCCCGCGACCACCGTCGATGTATCGCCTTCAGGCCGGTAGGGGCCGTAGAGATGGGCCCCGTTGGGGTAGCGCTGCCAGGCCCGTGCTCGGAAGAGATAGGTATGACCCCTCTCGCCGACAAAGGTGGCCTCGACGTCATAGGTCCTGGTCATCCAGTCGTGCCACACCCCCTCCACAGCATCCATCCACTGCACATCGCGCCACTTGAGCCTGCCGCCGCCAGGTGCGGGGATGGCATTGTCCCAGTTGACGACGAAGGTTGGGACATCACTCACTGCCGGCGACGTAGCGGTCACCACCGGCGTCTGGGCCAGGATGGCTGAATCAAGGAAGCTGTAGTTTAGGTAGGGCAGGCCGCCCGACTCGTGCGGACTGATAACGCGGACAAAGACAGTTATGGTCGGGTCCTGGGCGTAGACGGCTGTGCGCTGGTCGATGTCCATCGTTTCGTCGAGGTCGTTGGGCTCGCTCCAGACGACGGTGGGTGCCCGAGGATCGGTCCCACCAGCGGGGTCGATGCCCACCTGCTTGATCATCATGCCGTCCACCGAGGGCGGGGCGGAGGTCTGGTAGATGGTGAGCATCGCGGCGTGGAAACCATAAGCAACACCGGGCGTCAGCCCCGAGACCTGCTGCCAAAGGCCAGCGGCATAGGGCTGCGTGGCGACGATGAGCTGGGACGTCTCCCCTTCGATCCGTTCCACCCAGCCGCTGCCGAGGTGGCTGTCGGCAAAGACGCGGGTGTCCATCCAGTAGGGCTCCGGGCCACCGTACCAGAACCGCTCCCAGCCAGTGGCAATCTGGCAGTCAACGCCCTGGAAGTGGGTGTAGGGAGGATCATAAACCTCCATGCCGGAATTGGTGAGCAGTTGATATCGGGGCGCGGCTTGGGCCCGGGGCTGGTCTGACCTCTGTGCGACGGCAGAGACCAAAGTCAGGGATAGGAGCAGCAGAAGCAGCAGCGCGGCGCCAGACACGGTTCTCCACGATACGGACGGGGCTGATCTTGGCATACATTTCTCCGTCGCTGTGTCCAGATGACAGCGACTCAAGAGGATGCACCGAATCTTGAACAGGCTGCGTTCATATGACAATGAACCCGGAGGATTCACCAAATCTCTCACAGACCGCGGTGATGCGTACGCAGCCCTGGAGGATTCCCCGGATTCTCGACAGGCAGCCTTCATCTGACAACGAATGCGGAGGATTCTCGGGGTCCCCCAGACGGCAAGTTTGGAGAATTCGGCAGATTCCTTTGAAATCGTCTTTCATTCTCCGCATGCTCAGAAGCCCTCGTGCCTCGAGAGGGAGCTAGCGCTTGGTTCCTGGGCCCGGGCGAGGGCTACCAGGATCGTCCTGGCCCAGAGATCCGCGCCGCGGCTGTTGAGGTGAATGCCGTCAAAGGTGAGATGCAGGTGGCGTTGTTCGCTGAGCTCGTCAGGCGAGGTGGTGCGCAACCGGCGCCGGTCCGACCACACAAACAACCACTCGCCTGGAACGCGGCGGGAGGGCTTGGGGAGGACGGCGTATTCACCGACAAAGGCCTGCCACACGTCAGCCAGTGGTGCATGGCGATCGGCAGCCACCTGTTTGATGACGCCGTTGACTCGGGCCAACTGTTGGTTGGCAGGCGATGCAAGCTGCTCACCCAGAGGGCTGACGGTGCAGGCCAACACACGCACCCCAGCCTGCTGAGCACCGTCGATCAGCGCCCGATAGGCCGCGGCGAATTGGTCCAGATCGGTGGTGGGTTTCTGACCTAGCCTGAGGCGCCGGTACTTGAGCCAGAGCCGCCAGCCCACACTGTGGCGGCTGAGCCAGGGCAGCCACACGTCGTTAATGCCAACGGCCAGGATCACCCACTGGGGTTGGAGTTCCCGCTGCGGCAGCTCCAGCCGGTCCAGGAGGGACTGGACTGTGCAGCCCCCCCGACCGGCGTTGATCGCCTGGCCTGCCAATCCTGCCCAGCCCTGATGCAGGGCTTCAGCCACGCGCTCGACGTAGCTTTCGCCGCAGACGCCCTCGGTCAGGCTATCCCCGGCAAAGAGGTAAACGTTGGTCGGCGATGATTCCATGAACTATAGTACCTTCCGGCCAATCCATGCCGCACAGAATGCCACTAGCAGCAGCTTACGAGAAGATAAGCTCAGTCCTGCCCCAAGCGGGCGACGACGGCGCCCAGGGCAGCGATCAAGCCGCCAAGGAGAAAGCCCCAAGACCAGGCAATGGGATAGGCGATCAGAGATGGACGTCTCGCGCCCACATCAGTTTCGGCTTGAGGACCGGGAGGCCAACCCAGGCGGCGGAGGGTGAGCTCAAAGGTAGGTGCCGCCGCGCCGGCCAGCCCGCCGGCCAGGAAGGCATCTTGGTTGGTGAAACCAAAACGCCGGACGCCGACCCACCCGATGCGCCCCCATACCAGGCCACTGACGGGCCCCAGGATGTTCTGCACCCAGGTGGCCGTCTGGCGGGACCAGCGCAGCAGACGGGCCAGAAGGGGCAGGGCCAGAATCCAGCCGAGGGCAGTGAAAAGGGCCCGGCGGCCGAGGCTCCATCGTCTGGACCAGTCCTGGTCAGGGTTCTGTCTGGTCGTTTCTGTCATTCCATTCCTCCCAGGATCAGACGGATCCAGTCACCAAACCTGGACCGGTCTCCCCACTCAAGAAACTATCCTTTCTTCCAGCACACCCAGGCGCAGGTCGCTGGCATGGACCGGCGGCACGCCTATGGCCCGCCCGGCAAAACCACCGTGGCAATCGGAGCCGCCAGTGATGAACAGGTCGCGACTGCGGCAATAGTCCAGGAAACGACGGGTGGTGGTCACATCGTGGTGGAAGGAGTAGCACTCCAGGCCCTGAAGGCCCATGTCGACCAGCTCGTCCAGCCGCGCCGTGTCCAGGCCGTTGTAAAAGCTGGCACCAGGATGGGCCAACACCGCCACTCCACCCGCCCCGCGGGCCACCGCAAGCACCTCCTCCGGCGGGGGAAAGCTGGCCTCGGGATGGGCCAAGTCGCCGGTGAACAGCTCGTCGAAGTAACTATGCACATCGCGGCAAAGGCCCCGGTCGATCAGGAAGTTGATGGACTTCCAGCCGCCCCGCCCTCGGTTCCAGGTGTAGGTCGCATAGTCGTCGAGGGATATAGGATGACCGGCGTCGACCAATAGTTGGATGGCGTCGTCGCTGGCAGCCAGCAGCCGCACCTCGTTGGCCTGGACCAACGCGTTCAGTGCCGGGTCGGCTGTGCTAAAGCCGTAGGCCAGCAGGTGGTACAATTGGCCGTTGAGCCGGGCCGAAAGCTCAACGCCGGGCAGAAAGTGCAGGCCAGTGCCCCGCACCCGGTCGGCGGCGGGTGCCAGGCCGTCCAACGAGTCGTGGTCGGTGATGGAAAAGAGTCCGATGCCGGCCTGGCGCACCTGAGCGATGAGCTGCTCCGGGGTCCAGCGGCCATCGGAGGCGGTGGTATGCAGGTGCAAGTCTGTGCGTAGGTCCATGGATTTGGCTTCCTCCAGAGGGCATTGTAGCACAGGTTTGGGATTTTGGCACAGAAGGAGCTCTCAAGGGGGAGAGCTGACACGGGCCGGACTCTGAACCGAATCTCGGAGGGGGTGTGGACCACGAAAAGCAGGGTCGCGAAAGAGGCGACACAGGCTTTGGCGTCAGGGCGCAGGTCGAGAGATGCCCAGCAGGCTCAGGTGTAGCGAAGCTGGTCAGTCATTTCATCGGCCACGGAGTCGAGCAGGGCCAGCAGCCTGACGACGGCATCGTCGTTTGCCATAGTGGGCCTGCCGAATAGCCACATTTGGCGCCCGTTGAGCAACTTGGAGTCCTGTTGGTTGTGAGTGACCAGCGGTCACCGCTCCGCGGCGGCGAAAGCCAAGTCTGCGTCGCCATCCAGTTGCAGGCGGTGCGCGTCGCGCGTGCCCAGCACGCAGAATCCCCGCTGGCGCAGGTTAGCAACCATGCCAACCGTGATGTACTCAGCGGAGTACAGCCGCAGTCGAGCTGGGAAACTCGAAGCTTGTCAATTTTGCGGATTTGGGGTATAATGCCTGGCGAGAACCCGTGAAAGAGGACAGATCATGAGCATCACAAAGCGCCTGGACGAAGCACGCAAAGCCTTTTCCAAGAAGGACCTGGCCGCCTCTGGGGCCGCCCACTCCCCCGAGGCCATCGCCCTGGCGATGGAGCAACATGGCGGCGCCAGTCACCAGTATATCGGCGACATGGTATACGGTGGCCTCGACGGCATCGTAACCACCTTTGCCGTGGTCAGCGGGGTGGCGGGCGCTGGCCTTGGCGCAGGCATCCTCCTCATCCTGGGCCTGGCCAACCTGCTGGCCGACGGCCTGTCCATGGCGGCGGGCGCCTACCTGTCCTTGAAGAGCGAACGGGAGTATTACGAGCGGGAGCGGGAGCGGGAAGCCTGGGAGGTGGAACACTTTCCCGAGGGAGAACAGGCCGAGCTGGTAGAGCTGTACAGGGCCAATGGGTACAGTGATGAGGACGCTGAGACGCTGGTCGAGATCCAGAGCAAGGATCCGAAGCGCTGGGTGGATGAGATGATGGTCCAGGAACTGGGTCTGTTGCCCGACGATCGCCAGCCGGTCACTAGTGCGCTGGCGACGTTC
>CBDUWJ010000051.1:0-10833 GCA_965370895.1 uncultured Anaerolineae bacterium
GGTTCGGATCGCGGCCTACTGGGGCTTCGATGCGTCCCCAGGCCGGCCGCAGATGACCGTCCAACAGCGCAAGGTACGCCTTATGGACCAGACGGTCCTTGAACTGCTGCTGCAGAGCCCGCCGGACCTTTTCGCTCTTGGCAACCACAATCAGCCCAGATGTGTCCCGGTCCAGGCGGTGGACGATGCCCGGCCTGTCGCTGCCACTACCTGATGATTCGCCTGATATTTCGGGGCAATAGGCCAGCAGCGCATTGACCAGTGTTCCCCCTGGGTGCCCAGGTGCAGGATGGACAACCATTCCCGCTGGCTTGTCCACGACCAGTAGGGCCTTGTCCTCGTATACGACGGTCAACGGAATCGTCTCGGCCACCAACTCGCTGGTTTCCTCGCCCGGCAGAAGGGCCACCAGCAGATCGCCTGACTTGACCTTGTAGCTGGCCTTGACGGGTTCACCATTTACGGTGACCTGTCCGCTGTCAATCAGCCGTTGCGCCGCCGAACGCGATAGCTCCGGGAGATGACCTGCCAGGAACTTGTCCAACCGGCTACTTGGACCCGGTCCGCCCCCACCTTTGCTGACACGAAGCTCGACCTGTTGCTGGCTCATGGCACCACACACAAAACCGGGGCTCTTCTCACCCCGGTGCGTTTGCTTTCCCCCACAGTTCCTGTCACTCGCTCATTGGTCATGGGCCACTGGCTCATCGGCCCTCTCTGCCTGGTCTGCCCGCCATAGCGTCCAGGCGACGATCGCGACGCCAGTCACCACGCAGAGGTCAGCAATGTTCCAAACAGGCCAGATCTTAAAGTCAAAAAAGTCCGTCACGTAGGCCTGGGGCAATGCCAGCCAGATGCTCCCGGTAACTTGGGAGAAGAGAACCGTCGTCCGCAGGCGATCGATGATGTTGCCCAGATCACCGGCCATGATGAGGGCTGCGGCCAGACGCAACGGCCATTGCCCGGCCGGAATACGCGGATACATGACGAGGATGCCAACCAAGACCGCGAGATTGACGAGCATGAACAGCCAGCCCAGCCCTGGCAACTGTCCAAAGGACACGCCGGTATTCTGCACGTGTGTGAAGGTGAACACCTTTGACAGGGCAGGGATAGGCGCCCAGGCTGCACCAACTGCCAGGTTCTGCCGGACCAACCACTTGCTTCCCTGGTCCAGGGCCAGGAAGAACAGTGTCAACCCGGCCAGCACCCCCCAATCTCTGTAACGACTAGAACGCAAGGTAGCCCACGACTCCTAAGCTAAGTGACGCCGTTGGCAGTGGAGGCACAGGGTTGCATAGGGCAGTGCTTTGAGCCGTGCAGGGTCGATCTCAGCCCCGCATTGCCCGCAGATGCCGTAGGTCCCTGCCTCAAAACGCCCTAGCGCGTCCGTGACCTGTGCCAGCAACTGCTCTGCATTCTGGCGCAGGGCCAGGTCTTTGGCCTGCTCAAAAGCCTCACTGGCGTCATCAGCCATGTGGTTGCCGTAGCCCAGGTTTTTTGCTCCCTCCGCGTCCGTCTGGGCGATGACGGTTCCCAATCTCACCCGCTCCTCCTCCAGGAACGCCTGGAGCAGTTCGGGTCTTTCGACTGTCATGCCACCTCCAATCGAGTAGTCAGTAGTCAGAAACCAGCAACCAGAAGATAGCTTCTGGCTGACTGCTGACCACGCCTATCTCTGGGTAGGCTAAACCTGTCCACTGATTCTACTCCAAGGTTCGAAAATGAGCAAGTTGTCTCCGCTTCTGGGATGATGCAAACTCTACCTTTGAGTGGCGGTCAACCTACTTCCAGGACGACCAGGTATTTGGTATCGGTTGCTGCTGTCCAGCCAGGTCGGGCCTGCGCGTAGACGCTCACCTCGTCGGGCAGGAGCGTGATGGCCTGCCCCATCACTCTGAGACTCACGCTGAGCCCATCCCTTAGCTGCAGCGCCAGGTCCGAGGCTGCGCCTGGATCCAGCAATGCCAACGCCGCCTCGAGTTCTGCCGGGGTGGTGGGGCGGGACCCGGCCCGTCCTGGGGCGATAGCTAGACGCCACTCCACGTGTGCCACCGCTTCTGGCGTGAACTCTACCTTCGCAACGTTCAGCACCTGTGTCAACAGCTCTTTGAAGGAGTCTAGCCTGTCTGATTCTGTGACCTCTGAAAGGAAACTGATGCGCGCCTGGTGAAGCGGCTGGTCTGCCAGGATGCCAGCCTGGTTCCGCGCAGCCTGTCCCAGTGCTGCCAATCGCCGCACCTGAGTCATCTGCGCCAGGAGTTCTGGGTTCGCCCACGCCGCGTCGGCAGAGGGCCAGTTGGCTGCGTGAACGCTTTCTGTCAGCCGGCCGCCCGTTTTCCGGTGGATTGCCTCGGACAGGTGTGGTGTGAAAGGGGCGAAGAGCAAGTTCAAGGTTTCAAGCACTTGGCCGCCGCCTGCGGGGCGGTGAGGCGTGTACCAGTCGTGCAGCTCGCCCACCATCGCTGCCAGTTCTTCCGCTGCCTGCTGTGGTTCGCAGGCATCAAGGGCATCGGTCACCCTGCTGATGGTTTGGTGCAGCCGGGCCATCAGCCAGTGGTCAAGGAGCTTGTGTACGCCTCGCCCAGGCGGGAGTGCCGGGGTTTGTGCTGTGGTCAGATCAGTGACCAGTCGCCAAAGCGGGCGCAGCGTATCACGCTCGGCCTGGTCGGGTGATGTACGCGAGTACGCTGCCCAGCGCAAGGCAGTAGCCGGCGGAGTGCGTTCAGGGTCCCAGGCTGTCTCCGAGCTGCTATCGGACAGCGCTACCATCTGCTCGCAAGCTGGCGAGCCACTCAGTAGGTCCGACATCTTGTTGAGATCGGCCAGCCAGCCGGACTGCCTGCCACCCAAGCCGACGGCCAGGCTTCGCTTCGCGTGTATTCCCTGAGCAATTCGGCCAGGTCCTTCCAGGACGCGCTCGCTGTGGACTCCCAAGGGCGTGTCCTGGAAGGACGCGGATGGAACGTTCGTTACCGAACGGTCCGCTGGTACAGGCTGCGGCTTTGTGGTCAGGGAGAGTACTGCTGCTTCCAAGTCTGCGTCTACCACCGCTGCAGTCCGCCGCATGGTCGCAGCGCAGCTTGGGCAGGCGAAGGTCAGCTTGTCCACTGCTGGACGGTGAGGATCGATCTGGCCGGCGGCAAGGCCAGTCCGGTGGGCCAGATCATCAAGCCCCGCTACACAGAGCTCCTCCCCACACTGTTCGCAGATCCACACTGGTAGCGGTGCGCCCCACGCGCGGTCGCGGCCCACAATCCAGGGGCCATTCCCAGTTTCCACCAGCCACACGGGTCGTGACAGGGACAGCAGCGGTGTCTCGCAGTGAGGGCACAGGGCTCGCGGGTGCGTGTCGGTCTCTTGCCGGTACAAAAGCCCTCGCGCTTTCAAGTCCTCGACCAGGAAAGGTTCAGCTTCCAGGGGCGAGAGGCCCCGCCAGCGTGTCACGGCGTCTTCCAGGCTACCCCTGTCGTCCAGCAACTGAGGCACTGGTAGGTCGTGGGTCTCGGCCAGCGCCAGCGAGAGGGCATCGAAGGAAGGGGTGACCGGCAAAAGCCCCGTACCTTGATCCAGGGGCACATCCTCGCTCAACACCACGCGGTTCATCCTCTCGCCCGCCGGTAGGAAGGTGAACGGTGGCCGGTACTGGGCTCCCCGCAGCGACTTGGCCCGTACCCGGCGCACCAGGTGAACCTCGCCGTGCAGCGTGTGGTCCGAGGCGGTTTCGGCCAGGAGCAATCGTGTAGGAGGAGTATCCTGGTGACCAGGAAGTTCGACCAAAACGAAGTTGGTGTCGGGGTGAGCGGCCAGGGCCACCATACCGACCAGCGTCCAGGGGGCCGGCGTCCAGGTCAGAAGATAAGTGTTGGGTTCGCCAGCCCAGGGCAAGCGTACCCAAACGATTTGTGTCTCGACTCTTACCGCGCGGCGGGTTGCCTCAGCTATCGAGAGGGGGGTGGCGCAACGGGGGCAGACGGAGACGATGCGGCGCTCCTGCCTAAGCCGTCCTGCGTCCCACAGCCGGCGCAGCGCTCCCCATACCGTGCCAATGCACTGGGGCTTTAGGCTGACATAGGTGCTGCTCAGCTCGGGCCACACTCCCAGCCGCTCGGCTAGGTTCTCACCCTCTTGCAGTCCCTGAATGGCGGCATCATGACAAGCGGCGTTGAACCGTGCCAGGTCGTAGTCAGCCGCGTCCGCCCCCAGCGTTTGTTGCACGGCGACCTCGATTTGAAGACCATGGCAGGCCCATCCCCCAAAGCGGTGGACGTCGTCTCCCCGCATGGCGCGGTAGCGGGCGAACAAGTCAGCGGTGGCCAGCAACCTTACCTGGTCGGCCAAGGGTTGTCCCGCTACGGCGAGCGGCTGCTGGTGGATGACGCAAGTTGGGCCGCCACGCCGAACGGCACGGGTCGCCTGCGGCACTCCATATCGCCGCCAGAAGCGCTGCACTTCCTCTTCGATTCGCGTAAAGCTCGCCTTGGCCGTTGTCTCGCTAAGCACGATCCCTGCTCCGAGAATAGGGTCTGGACTGGCGTGGACGCCAGATTTCAGCAAGCCAGGTCAAGCCGTCGGTGCCAGGGTCCGCCGGACTGTGGTCCGGCAGGAGCCCAGAACCGCTCTCGGCTTGTCGAGGCACATTCGTCCCTGGAGGTGTCCGGCCTTGCCCGGAGACTACCTCCTGGGCGGACGATCCATTGCACAGCCCAGGACGGAGCGGCGATGCGGAGGCGTGCCCATGGTTGGGTTCGCCTGCGCATTGCCCTGTGCGTTCTACGCCTTTTTGACGCCCAGTACCATCGCATCGCTGCCCAGCCTAAAGGTCCCCTGCCGGGCTACGTCGTCGGGCACCAGGCCGGGCACCAACTCCAGGCTCAGTGTCTCAGCCTGGATGTAGTCAGACCACTCGTCTACGACCGCCTTCAGTTCGTCGTCTATTCGGCCCCCGTCCGCCGTGCCATAGAAGGTGACGATGCGGTCGTCGAGCTGGAAATCAGCCTCCTTGCGCAAAGTCTGGATGCGGCGGACGAGATCGCGCGCCAGACCCTCACGGGCCAGCTCAGGCGTGAGCGTGACGTCCACCGCTACGATGACGCCCTTTTCTTCAGCGACGGCGTATCCTTCGCGGCCGTGAGTGCGTACTTCTACCTCCTCCGGCAGCAATTCCACCGCTGGCCCGCCGTCATCCAGCTCCAGGGTTACGGTCTGCCCGGCCTGGAAGAGCTGAGCCAGAGTCGCAGCGTCGGCACCGGCTACCGCCTGGCGCAGCGATGGGAAGCGGCGGCCATGTTTGGGACCGAGGAGGTTGGGTAGCAAGCCGATTTCGTACTCGACGAGGTCGGCTTCCCTGTCTGCAAACTCCAATGCCTTGACGTTGAGTTCGTCGGTCACCAGACCTGTCAACCTGCCAAGATCTACGGCGCGCTTACCTGCATAGACCTTTACCCGGGACAGCGGTTGTCGCAGCTTGACGCCCGATGTGCTTCGCGCCGAGCGGCCCAGAGCCGCGACCTGCATCGCCAGAGCCATCCGGTCGAGCAAGTCCTGATCCACGGCTCTTTCGTCCACGGTAGGCCATGCGCAGTGGTGAACGCTTTCGTTCGCATCCTCGTCCACCGAGCGGACCAGGTTTTGGTACATCACCTCAGTCACAAAGGGCACGAGGGGCGCCAGCAACTTGCACAGGGTCAGTAGGACCTGGTAGAGGGTGGTGTAGGCGGCGTCTTTGTCGGCGTCGTGCTCGCTCTTCCAGAAGCGGCGGCGGCTGCGGCGTACGTACCAGTTGGTCAGATCGTCCAGGAGTGGTTCTAGAACCAGCGTCGCTCCGTAAGGATCGTAAGTCTCCATGCACTCCGTCGTCTGATCCAGGACTTGGTTCAGCCGGGCCAGCATCCAGCGGTCCAGCTCGGACAACTGTGCCTTGCGCCTTGAGCCTTGAGACTTGTCCGGTGTCCAGTTGTCCAGGTTGGCATAGGTCACAAAGAAGGAATAGACGTTCCACAGCGGGATCAGGAATTGGCGGCGGGTCTCGTCGGCACGATGGTAGCCGAAGAGCAGGTTGGTCTCTGGTTTGTGCGTGCAGAACATCCAGCGCATCACATCTACACCCATCGTGTCGGCGGCATCGTTGAACTCGATGGAGTTGCCCCAGCTCTTGTGCATCGCCCGACCGTCCTCGGCAAAGAGGGTGGCATAGGTCTGCACCGTGCGAAAGGGTGCTTTCCGCTCCATGATGGTACTCATGGCCAGCATGCTGTAGAACCAGTTGCGGAACTGACCTGGAAAGCTCTCGGTGATCAGATCGGCCGGGAACCATTGGCGCCAATAGTCGGGGTCGGTGCGGTAGCCGAGCGTGGAATAGGCGACGATGCCGGCGTCCAACCAGGGATTGCCCACGTCGGGGATGCGGCTGACGGTGGCCCCACACGCCTCGCAGCGGATCTTGACCGCATCGACGTGGGGCCGGTGGGGAGGATGTCCTTCGAACTCCTCCCAGCCGGAGACAGCCCGTGCCTCCAGCTCTTCTTGGCTGCCGATAACGTCGAACCAACCGCAGTTCTGGCACTCCCAGATGGGCAGCGCCAGGCCCCAGTAGCGCTTCTTGGAGATCATCCAGTCGTGCATATTGCGCAACCAGTCCATCTCCCGCTCAAAGCCAAAGGCGGGGATCCAACGCGTGTCCTGCATTGCTTCCATGATCTGGTAGCGTAGCCTGTTGGCCTTTTCCTCGTCGGTGACCTGCTGGTAGGGCTTTTCGAGCTGCTCGCCCATGCTGATGAACCATTCGTCCACCAGGCGGAAGACAAGTTCCTCGTGGCAGCGCCAGCAGACCGGATAGCGGTGGGTATAGTCCTGCAGGCGGTAGAGGAGCCCCTTGCTTTCCAGGTTCTCAAAGATGGGCTGCGCTGTCTGGTGGACGCTTGTCCCGGTGAGCCAGTCAAAGCCATCCAGGAAGATGCCTCCGTCGCTCAGGGGCGCGATGGCTGGCAGACCGAGCTCTCGACCCAGTTCATAGTCCTCAGAGCCACAGCCAGGGGCCATGTGCACGATGCCCGTACCCTCAGCTTCACCCACCTCTTTCCAGAGGACGACCCGGTGAGCGGCTACCGAGCCACACTCTTGCTGAGCCGGCAACTCGTCAAACGGGCCATCGTAGGTCCACCCTTCCAATGCAGCACCGATCTTTTCGTCCAAGATGGTGTGCGAACCCCGCAACGCGTTATCCAGTGCGCCTTTGCTCAGCCAGAAGCGGTGCTGTCCTTGTTCGACCAGGACGTAGGGCAGTTCGGGGTGGACCGCCGCAGCGACGTTACTGGTCAGCGTCCAGGGGGTCGTGGTCCACACCAGCAGGGACTCGCCGGGACGCCCCCGGAGCGGAAAGCGGAGGAAGACGCTGGTGTGGGTCAAGTCCTGGTAGCCCTCGGTGACGATCTCGTGCTGGCTGATGCCGGTGCCGCAGCGGGCGCACCAGGGCATCACGTCGGTGCCCTTGTAGATCCAGCCCTGTCTGTGGCACTTTTTCAGGGCTGTCCAGATGCTGTAGTTGTTCTCATTGCTGAAGGTATAGTAGCTGCCACCGAGCTCTGGGAGACCCAGCCGGCCGACGATCTGCTCCACCGTGTCGGTAACCGGTCCCAGGGGACCGTCGACGGAGATAACCATTGTCGGGTCTTTGGCCATCCCCGCCTTGAGCTCCCGCAAAAGGCCGGGGCTGTCCCACGCCATCCAATAGCCCAACCGGATCGATTGCTCCGTCTGGATGGCCGAGTACTTGAGCACCCGCTGCTTGCACAGGTTGACAAACCTGGCCAGGCCATAGGCTTCGATGTCCTTCTTGGTCATGAAGCCCTGTTCTTTCTCAACTTCAACCTCGACCCAGAGGCCCTGGCAGTCAAAGCCATTCTGCCAGCGTTGGTCGCAGCCGCGCATGGCTCTGTAGCGCTGGAATGCGTCCTTGTAGGTACGCCCCCAGGCGTGATGGATGCCCATGGGGTTGTTGGCTGTTATGGGACCATCTATGAAGGAGAACGTGGGGGTGCGCTGCGCGCCGGCACTGCTCCTATTCATCTCCTGCAGTTTGCGGAATGCGTCGCTGCGCTCCCAGAAATCGAGTACGTCGTGCTCCTGTCTGGCAAAATCCACTTGATTGGGTACGGGTTCAAACATATCTCCACCTCCGAAATCGTACTAGGCCTTTGTGTGGTGCGCTGGCTGTGCCAGCTAGCATGTCCCGATCTCGGAGTTATCAATCGAACACGAAGATGGTAGCTGATAGCGGGGCATCTCCTCGACATCCTCCTCTCTGCTGTGCCGTGCAAGTCTTTGTCTCATGTCCATTAGGTCCTTCCGCATCATGCCGGGTGTAATCATCCTTTGGGCCAACCACGTCACAGCCATTGGGGTAGCGCGGCAGGAAACCGAATCGATCCAGCCGCATTGCCCGCTCAACTAGCTCTTTGTTGGGCTGAAAATCGTCGGGCAGGCTTGCCATCGACTTGCTGACCATGTGCCCCAGCCCAGGGCATTTCACGCCTGAAAGATGCCTTCGCCGCCTGTTGAGCTATGAAGCAAGCTCAGTCGTAGAATTCACCTTCCACTGACCATTTTGCCTGGGTCAAGTCTAGTTCGGCCTGAGCAAACCAATCTGCACTGCAGTCTGGCATCGTTAGCCGGAGCCCCCTGCCTTCAGTTGGATGTAGATCCGCTTGTTGATGGCCCCCTTGCTTTTATAGTTCACCACCTTCACCTGTCCCACTTTGCGAGTGTTGGCCACGTGGGTGCCGCCGTCGGCCTGCAGGTCCAGGCCCACAATTTCGACGATGCGCACTTGCTGGATCTGCGGGGGCAGCAGGTTGATCTTGGTGCGGATCAGGTCCGGGATTCGGAATGCCTCCTCGCGAGGCAAGACGGCGATTCGCACTGGGTGGCCTTTTTCTATCTCAGTGTTGACATTCGCCTCGATCTCAGCTACCAGTTCTTTGTGCATCGTCTCGAACTCAAAGTCCATGCGGCCCCTGAGGGGTTCCATATTGCCGCCGGTGACCGACGCGCCATAGTCCCGCCACACAACGCCGCACAGCACGTGGAGTGCGGTGTGGGTGCGCATCAACTGGTAGCGCCGTTCCCAATCCAGGACGCCGTGGACCGGAACCCCGGGCCCCAGGGCCCCCTGGGCCGACACGTCACCGTCCAGCGCATGCCACACCTCGGCGCCTCGTCTTCTGACTTTGACCACTTGTGCCGAGCCGCCGTCCCAGGCAAGGTGTCCCGTGTCGTGGGGTTGGCCACCCCCGCCGGGATAGAATGCCGTCCGGTCCAAGGTCACGGCCTGACCGTCCATCGCCGTCACGACGCCATGGAACTCTTTCAAATAGCTGTCGGTCTGGTATAACTCTTCTGTCATGTGTCTCCCTTGCTGGCGTATGGATTCCACTGCAACGCTGGGCTGTCCTGATTTCGTTCGTAGAACACCACCAGCTCGTCGAGCAATGTCTCCAGGCTCAGGCTGCTGGGGGACAGTTCGCCACTTGGTCCCAGCGGCTGAAGGGCCGGGGTGATGGTCGAATTGCCGCCAAAGGTCCACTGGACCTTCTCCTGCTCCAGTTCTTGCAGGCGAGGCAACAAAGGAGTCAGATCGACGCGGGGCATTACCGGCCGGCTGGCGAACTGAACCCAGGTTTCATAGCGATAGCGCAGGCAGTAGTAGCCACCGGGCAGAGCCGTTAGCACCCGCAAGCGCTCTGTATTGTTGTAGAGCACCATTGGATGCAGTGCTTCTGGTGCTTGTGCCACAGCGAGGTCCACGTGCGGAATCTCGTGCAGTTCGACCTCGCCCATCACCATCGCCGTTTTGCTTCTGAGCATGGCCGACCACTCCTCGCTCCAGAAAGGCTGGTAGCGGTCCGTCTCGTCCAGAAAGCTCTCCAACAGTGGCAGGAGAGCCTCGTAGCGGGCACTGCCGGTGCCATCGTCCCCCTGGAGCTCGTCGTCCACAGGTGAGGTCACAGGGTTTGCGTGACTGCGGATGGTGAATACTACCTTGGCTGCCTGGGGCCGGCGGTAGGTATCGAAATCACCCGCCGTCGCCACATCCACAAGCAAGTCCAGGTGCTGCCGGGCAAGTTTGGGGTTGAGCATGGCCCACACGGCGCACAATCCATCCTCGTCAAAGTGGTTGTTCGACACCACGCGGACCTTTGGCGCGTACTGCGCCTTTGCGCTCGCCGTGACGAGATAGTTCAAGACGATTTCGGCACTGGTGTCGGCGCGGAACTCCGCCGGAGAGCCGCTGCCGGGCCAGTGGCTCAAGGTCAGCACTGTGTCCTCCTGAGCTGCCCCATCCACCACGATGTTGGGAACGCCGCCCAGTTCGGTGTAGGGCATGTACTTCACGTTTTCACTCCTCCTGCAGAGAGTGCCTGCGACTCTCTGCCCTCCGAATCCCGCCCAATAGAAAAGCGCCTCATCCCCAAGGGACGAGAGCGCAAGCGGACACTCCCGCGGTACCACCCTTCTTAGCGTTACCGCTCACTCACCCAGGTACGGTCCTTCAGAGCTCCAAACGATACCCGCGCCCTGCTAACGGGGGGCGAATCCGGCCAAGTCTACTGGTCCGCCAGCGCCATCCATCAGTTGCAGCCGACTCCCCGAGTCGGTGCAACTCGCCACGGGGTTCTGGAGAAACCCCAAAATGTGGCCGGCGGACGTTCGGTTGGAGGCTCTGGGAGGATTTTCGGTGGGTTTTCCGTGTCCGGCTTCCACCACTCAGGCCGGATTCTCTGTACGTTCCGCCTCACTTACTCGTTCCCTTCATTGCCTTTGAGCCATTTGATT
>CBDUWJ010000052.1:0-10696 GCA_965370895.1 uncultured Anaerolineae bacterium
GCAGCCCCGCATGTTGAGCCAACCCCGTGGTTCGCGCCAAGCGCGCGAGCAAAGTTGCACTCATAGAGTCTGAACCCACCACCGTGCAGCCATGTATTGGTGTGATAGAAAGAGCCGGCCGCAGCGATCGCAATCACTGTGGCCGGCTCTTGTGGTTTTCTGATGAGGCCCCTACCGGGTCCGACGCCGCCGAATCGTGGCCACGATAGTGATCGTTGCGAGAAGGACAAAGGCTGTCCCCAGTCCGAACTCGGCCAGACGCAACCAGGGGACGGAAGGCTGCCTGAGTGCACCTGCGGGCCTTTCTGCCTGCGCTGCAAAGGCAACGGCGGTGGGCTCCTGGATACCCACGATGGTGGTGGGCTCCACAACCGTAGCCGGTTCTGGAGGAGGCACTGTAGGAATCACGGCCAGCGTCGGTTTGACCTCGTCTGCGGCCGGCGCCTGGCTCAGGATGGCTTCACGCTCTGTCACGGTCGCCCCCGCCCACGAGGGGGACGGCGCTTCTGACGCATTGGTCTCGCCCGCGGCGCCTGTGTGTTTGTCCATCTGGGATCTCGTGCCCTGAGTGACTATTCGACCGCCCTCGGGCGTTGGCGTGGGGAGGACATCCGCCCCCTCCATGCGCTCCCCCTTGACCTGCTCCAGACGCTGCCCTTCGGTGGGAGGAGCTGCTTGGGATGTGGTCTCTTCTACCGCTACGTCGCTCTCGAGCTGTAGTGCTTTTTCCATCACCTGGACCACTTGTGTCACCTCGACCGCGGCCGGGGCAAGCTCCGGCATCCCTGCCGCTGGCGGCGCTGCAGCCGGCAGGATGCTGCTCAGCATGACATCGCTTGCCACGACAAAGACAAGAAGCAGGGCTAGCAGGGCTGTTGCCCCCTGCAGCAGGGGCACAAAACTCCGGCGCCGCCGGGGCGCGGCCACAGGCACGGGCTGGGTCAGGGGCGGAATCGTAAAGACGCGGGGCACCGGGATGGTCGGCAGTTCCCTGGTCCATTGCACCGTCTGTCGGAGGGTGTCGAGCTGCCACTGGCAGGCCTGGCAGCCATCCAGGTGTTGGTGTACGGCCTTTCGCTCCTGTGGCGACAGCTCGCCATCCAGGTAGGTCGATAGCCTATCCGTGACGTATTGGTGATCAATGCCTTCGTTCTTCTTTCGCAACCAGCTCATCAGGTGTGGCCCCCCACGGATCGTGCTTGCTGCCTTTCCGTGTCATCCCTAAGACGGTAGCGAGTTGGTAAAAGTTCCCCCTGGGCGAGCAAATGGTCCCGCACCTTGGCCCGTCCCCGGCTAAGACGCGATTTGACGGTACCCAACGAGATGCCCGTGATTTGAGCGATCTCCTTGTAGCTGAACCCTTGAACGTCGGACAATACGAGGACAACTCGCTGCTCAGCCGGCAGGATCGAGATTCCGGCCTGGATCACGCGGTTCAGCTCTTGTCGCTCGACAAACTCATCCGGCTGCTCGTCCGGATCGCGAAGGTAGGAGGTGTGATCCGCTTCCACGGGCAGATCATCTAGAGAACTCGTGGGGCGGCGCTGCTTGATCCGCAGTTGGTCGTAGCAGGCGTTAGTAACAATGCGCAATAGCCAGGCCTTGAATGACCCACCACGGAACCTGCGGATAGCCTTATAGGCTGATAAGAAGGCGTCTTGCGTTGCGTCGGCTGCGGCATCGGGCTCGCTCAGGATGCGGTAAGCTAGGTTGTAGACCATGCTCTGGTAGAGCATGACCAGTTGGTTGAAAGCGCGGATGTCCCCCTTGCGGGCGGACGCGATCAGCGCTTGTTCATCCATGAGCTTGCTCCATAGGTGAGCCAAAAACAGAGAACGTGTCAGAAAAAGCTCGCCGCGAACTTGACTAAACCGGCATTCTCCTCTATACTAACCCGCACCGGCCGGAGTGGCGGAACAGGCAGACGCGCGCGACTCAAACTCGCGTGAGGGTGACCTCTTGTGGGTTCGATTCCCACCTCCGGCACCTGCCCAATATTATACCAGGTTTTTCCCTCCTGTGCCAACGGGGAGATTTGGCGAACCAGACAACTCCCCACACCTAGTGCCAGCCGCGTCGTCAGGGCGGCTGAGTTTGCGTTAAGGAGCAGTGCCAAGGTGCATCAACTGAAACGGACCTTCCGAGGTTCGCACTCGGCAGGCTCGACACTGGTAGTGCTGGCAATTCTTGGGTTGCTGATTGGCCTGGGATTGGGATTGCTGATCGGTTGGGTCGTTGAATCCGATACCACCATCGCCGGCCTGCCAGCAGAGGACAAGGAAGGTTACATCGTCCTGGTGGGCGCAGCCTACCAGCAGGATGGCGACGTGGACAAAGCCCGGGTGCGCTTGCTGCGGCTGGATGCGCCCAACATCGAGCAGTGGGTCGTCGACCTGGCGGAGCGATGCATCGCCGAGGGCTGTGATGGTGCAGACACCCAGGCGCTGGCGGCGTTGGCCCACGGGCTGGGCGTGGAAACAGCACAGATGCTGGCCTACCTGGCCACACCGACCCCGCGACCGACCAACTCCCCCCCACCGACCCCAACGCCGACCGCAAGCACGGTTGCGACCGCAACCACGGTTGCGGCCCCTACCGCCGTTCCACCGACCAGCACGCCGGTCCCACCCAGCCCTACACCGCAACCGGCAGCGACCGACACACCACTGCCGCCGCCTACCCCCACGCCCATCCCGCCGACCGATACGCCCCAGCCCACACCGACCTTCACGGCCAAGCCGCCTCCGGCCAACACGCCCAAGCCGCCTCCACCCACCAACACCCCAAAGCCGGCAACTCCCAAATGGACCTGGGCTGCGCGGCTGGTTGGGCCGGGCGAGGATGGTCAGGGATGTGACTTTGGGAATCTACAGATCCGCGTGACCGTCGTGGATGCGAACGGGGGCCAAATCGGCGGTGTGTGGATTCACGACTTTTACTCAAACCAGTATCAGGTAACGGGCAACGTGGACTCGCCGGACTGGGGTGCCGGGGAGACCAAGTTTGAGTATGGAGGTGGCGGCGGCGGCAAACTGTGCATTGCCAGAGGTGAGGGCGGTGCCTGCGTGACCGACTACACCCGTGATATGCCGGCCTATTACGCCCCTCCGGTTGAGGATCTGTACGCAGCGGGGTACTGCGACCGGTGCTGTGACCCGGGCATCACACTGGACAGGTGCCGCGAGCTTGTAGATGCTGGCCAATGTATGGGGGCAGGTCACTACTCCTGGCGCGTCGTGTTCAAGCGCTCACCCTAGTCAGGGGTGATTCACCTCTTGCGACCCGGTCAGCGCAATCTGTGTGGTGACGCGGAGACTGTGGGCCTTGTGGTTTGGGATTGGGCTGTATAGGTGGCTATGCCGTGACAGGAATTCGGACAACCTCCCCTTCGGGGCAGGCGTTAGCTTCCACGAATCAGACCAGCCGTCCACCCAAGACCCTGATCCTCCCAGGGATCGCCCTACTGACTCTGGTCCTCGCGCCTCTGCTTCTCGCGACGACGCAGGCACTCTGGCTGCGTTGGATCGCGATTATGGCGCTGGCCTGGTGGCTGCCAGGTGCCCTGTTGGTGGCTCACTGGCGGCTGACCGGGTCCGAAGATCAGCCGCATCTAGATCTGCCGACAGCAGGCATTATGGCGGCCGGTCTGGGTCTGTGTTGGATGCTGCTGGTCGTACTCTTGGTCCACTGGCTGCCGGGTCCGTTGGAACGCTGGCTCCTGCTCGCGGCTTACGGATTTGGGGCGTTCTTGCTGTTGGCCTCCCTCTTCTGGCGACGTCGCGTCTATTCGGACAACCTCCCCTCCCGGGCGGGCGTCAGTTCGCAGCAGCCGACCCCGGCCTCCACATGGGGGTGGCTGGCTGCGCTGCTGCTGTTCGCTGCCCTTTTGCGCCTGCCAGGCCTCGGCTACCACGAATTCCACGGAGACGAGGCGGTGGTACTGCGCCGGGCACAACAGGCCATTGGTGGGGCAGACGACGCGTTGGCCCTGCACGCCAAGGGCCCTGGTGAGATCGCGGTTGCCATGGTGGTCTACCGCGGACTGGGCACGATCAACGAAACCACAGCCCGTATGCCCTTCGCTCTGATGAGCGTGGGCAGTGTACTTGCCATCGCCTTGCTAGGTCGCCGCCTTTTTTCAGATTTGCCGTTCTCGGCAGGCGCGGTTGGCTTCTGGGCCGGCGTACTGCTTGCCGCCAATGGCTTTGCACTGGGGCTATCGCGCATCGTGCAGTACCAGCCTGCTATGCTGCTGCTTTCGGTATTGGCCGTTCTGTGCGCCTGGGAGTTCGCCCAGCGGGGGGAGGGGCGTTGGTTGATCCTGGTCGCTGTGTTCAGCGGCTTTGGCTTCTTGATGCACTACGAGTTCGGTATATTGGCTCCAGTCTTGGCCGTGCTGTTCTGGGCCGGCTGGAAACGTGCACCCGATAGGCGACGGATCGTCGTGATGGCCCTGCTGGCTGGCGCGGTCGTCGCGCTAATTGTTGCGGCCACCTACCTGCCGGGTGTCATGAACCCTCGTTTTGCCAAGACGCAACGCTATCTGGGCAGCCGTATGGGCGACTTTGGCGCATTCAACGTCCCGATTTTTATCGAGTTGGGCACATTCTACAACTCTACCTACTTTTTCGGCGGGCTCATCTTGTTGGTTGTGGCTGGCCTGGTCCTGGGCTGGCGCACGGCGCGACGGCGCACGCTCCTGCTTGTGCTCTGGTTCGCTCCCTTCCTTGTTCTGCATCTATTCGTCATGCAGTTCCCTGGCACCCACTACTATCTGTTCATGCCAAGCTGGTCGCTGTTGGCGGCTTTGCCCCTGGCGGCTATCTGGACAACCTCCTCGCCGGGGGAGGTCTCAGCACGGACACCGGCAAAGGTGCTGCGCCCTGTGGTTCGCTGGGGGCTGCTTGCAGCGGCTGTCATCTGGCTGGCGGTGTCGGTTGGCTATCTGTACCTGGTGTTCTTCCGCCAGGCACCAGAGTACGTTGTCAACTATGATCAGGAGCAGTTGCCCGTATATTGGGCGCCGTACGGCAAAAACGTGCCCCAGAGGCCGCGCTACAGCGTTCCGATTCAGCAGGGTTGGAAGACCCTGGGGACACTGGCCGCCTGGGGATGTCTGGAGGGCACCTATGCCAGCAACGAAGGCTCGCAGAGCCTACGCTATTGGTACATGCCCTCCCTGCACCGCGTGGAATTCCAAGAGTCGCCCGACTTTGTCTTCAAGGCCACTCACCTGCAGTCGCGTTTTCGCCGGTACGACGAGAGCTCTGTGGAGGACTACCAGCAAGTGGGCGAGGTGCGCCTGCGGGACGAACCTCGCATCGAGATATGGGCCCGCGAGCCGCTGCCCGTGCCCTATGTGACCTATGGCGCGGAGCAGTTTTCCTCCCTTTTTGATGGAGTCGTGCCCCCGCTCGACGACTGGCCCGATCCGCCGGCACAGGTGCGCAACGTGGCGCTGGGCGACTCAATGACGCTCGAATCCGCGGGGCTGGCGCGCACAAAGTTGGCCCCGGGCGACACGCTGCATCTACTTCTGGTGTGGCGTCCGCAACAAGCGCTGACCACAGACTACAAGGTCTTTGTCCACGTAGCGGAGGAGAGCGGGCGCCCGGTCGCGCAGTGGGACGGTTTGCCATGTCTCAATACGGCGCGTACCAGCCAATGGGTGGCTGGACAGGCGGTCAGCGACCATGTCCTGATGACCATTCCGGAGGATCTGCCATCGGGCAGGTACTCCGTTCTGGTGGGTCTCTATGATGGGGCTAGCGGCGAACGGCTGGGTGGTCAGGCTGTCGAGGTGGCAACCATCACAGTACACTAGGGCGGGCAGCCGGATGCCAGCGCCATTGGGTAGCTGACGGCCGTTGGCTCAATCCAACGACGAGGTGATGATGAACCTGCTAGCAGTGTTGCTGGCCCTGTCGCCGGTGATTTTCGTTTTTCTGCTACTGATCGTGCGCCACACTGCCGCCGATGTGGCGGGCCTCGCCGGATGGGTCTTTACCGTAGCAGTGGCCTGCCTCTACTTTCAGACACCTCTGAGCGTGGCGCTTCAGGCCAGCCTGTCGGGTATTGTAGCTTCGCTACCTATCGCCCTGGTGGTGGCAACCTCCATCCTCCAGGTGACGGTCATGATCGAGACGGGGGCTATCGCCCGGGTGGTGGCCCTCATCAAGTCGGTGGCGCCTGGGAACCGGGCGGTGCAGATCATGCTCATCAACGTTGGGTTCGGCACGCTGCTGACGGCGCTGGGGGCGGTGCCGGTCTCCATTCTGCCGCCCATCATGTTGGCCCTGGGCTATTCCTCCTTTTCAGCGATCGCTCTGCCTGCTCTCGGCTACGATGCCCTCACGACTTATGCTCTGCTGGGCATCCCCGTGGTCGTTTTTGCTGCCTTTGTCGGTCTGCCGGTGAACGAGGTGGGGGGCTATTTCGCCCGCTACATGCCCGTCATCAGCACCTGCATTGCACTGGGGATGTTGTGGCTTGTAGGGCGATGGCAGTTGATGAGGCTGGGTTTCGTACCCGCTCTCCTCGCTGGGCTGACTGCCGGCTTTGTCTGCGTCGGTATGAACGGCGTGGGCATGGTCACGGTGACCGGCATCGCTGCTGGATTTGCGGTGATCCTGGCCATGGTGGTCTATCTCAAAGTCACCGGCAGGCCGCTCAGCGACCGGAGCGCCCTGGGCGAGGAGGATCTGCTGGCCGAGCGACGGCTGTCACTGGGGGCAGCGGCCTCGCCCTGGATCCTTCTGACCATCTTTGCCCTCCTGATCAACGCCCCATTCCTGCCCTTTTTCGATCTTACCTTCACCCAGTGGGCGATGCCGCTGGAAATCATCCCCGGCGCGCCCGAAAAGGTGCGCCCCTTTTGGCAGGCCTACTTCTGGATCATGGTGAGCACGCTGCTCGCCCTGCCTTTCCTCAAGCCGACGCGGGTTCAGCTCGAGACATCGGTGCGCAAGTGGCTCAAGCGGGCGCCGCGCCCGGTGTTTGCGGCCGCCATCTTTTTCGCCATCGCCTTTGTGATGAACCACTCGGGCAAGGGGACCGATTGGGTGCTGGCCGTCCCCAGCCTCAATATGATCCAGGTGCTGGCCGTGGCTGCTGCGGCGGCCTTTGGCCAGCTCTACCCCCTCGTCGCGCCGTTCTTGGGGCTGCTGGGCGGGTTTGTCAGCGGCTCCGAGACCTCCTCCATCGCCATGTTGACGGAACTGCACCTGGAGACCGCAAAGAGAATCGGCGCCGATGGTCTGCTGGTCGCCGCGGCCAGCGGGATCGGTGGGGGACTGGCCAGCTCCATCTCGCCGGCCAAGCTGCAGAACGCCTCGGCCAGTATCGACCGCATCGGCGAGGAGTCGCGGGTGCTGCCTTCCACATTTGCCATCGCGGTGGTCATCACCGCTGTCTGCGCGGTGATGACATTGCTGTGGGCCTTTTGATCCACCGATTGCCTTTTTCGAGATTCTGCGCTACAATAGGCGCAGGCCCTCTCCGGGCGCTGGTGTGCCACAGGTTCTGGTGGCCCAGTAGCTGACGCGATGTGATTTCTATTGCGAGTCGACTAGATGCTCACTGGCTTGCGAACCTTGCCGGCTTTCTTCTTTCAGCCAGTCCGTACGCTTCGATCTTATCGCCGCAGTGACTTGCGGCCTGACGTCGTGGCTGGGTTGACGGTTGCCGTCATCCTTCTGCCGCAAGCTATTGCCTACGCGCTCATCGCCGATCTGCCGCCGGCCATGGGTCTCTACACAGCGATTGTCGCCGCCATCGTGGGCGCACTGTGGGGCTCCTCCTTCCACCTGCAAACCGGGCCCACGAACGCCATCTCCCTCCTGATGCTGTCCACACTATTCGCAATGACCACGCCCGGACCGATGGAATACCTGGTGTTGGCCGGGCTGATGGCTGTCATGGTCGGCGTGATTCAGTTGATCATGGGCCTGGCCCGGCTGGGCGTGTTGGTCAACTTTGTCTCCCATTCCGTCATCGTCGGCTTTTCCGCTGGCGCCGGGGTCCTGATCGCCATCCAGCAGTTGCGCTACCTGTTGGGGCTGGAGTTCACCAGCCATGGGCTGGTCGAGGCCGTCCAGGGCGTCGCTATGCATCTGCCAGAAGCACATCGGGCCACCACGGCCCTGGGTGTGGGCACGATGTTGCTGATCGTCCTGCTTCGACGGCTGAACCCCAAGTTGCCCGGGCCGCTGATCGGCATGGTGGCCGCTGCTGCGGTCGTAGGCGTGCTCGGACTGGACCAGGAGGGTGTGGCCGTCATCGGCGAACTGCCACGCAACCTGCCGCCCCTGACAGAGTTACCCCTGCTGGATTTGAGCCTCATCAGGCAGTTGGCACCCGGAGCGCTGGCCATAGCGGCCATTGGCTTGGTGGAAGCCATGTCGATTGCGCGCTCGATTGCCAGCCAGTCCGGGCAGCGCCTGGATAGCAATCAGGAATTTGTGGGACAGGGCCTGGCCAATATGGCCTCTGGCCTTTTTTCAGGATACCCTTGCTCTGGCTCCTTTACTCGATCGGCTGTCAATTACGACGGCGGTGCTCGGACGCCTATGGCCAGCGCCTTTTCTGGCATCTTTGTTTTGATTGCCATGCTCGTCCTTGCACCATATGCGGCCTTTGTGCCTCGCGCTGCCCTGGCCGGCGTACTGATCCTGACCGCGTACAGTATGGTCGATCGCAAAGAGATTGTACGCATCTTGCGCGGGGCGCGCGCCGATGCGGTCATTATGGTCGTCACGTTCCTGGGGACGCTTTTCCTGCACCTGGAGTTTGCCGTCCTGACTGGCATTCTGATCTCTTTCGCTGTCTATATCATGAGAACCAGCGTGCCCGAGGTCTCTCCCGTATTGCCTGACGAGAACTTCCGGCACTTTGTTCCTCAACGGGAAAGACCACCTTGCCCCCAATTGGCGATCCTCGAGATCTTTGGTGACCTGTACTTTGGCGCCGTCAGCCACATTGAGAAAGCTGTCAGCCAGTATCTGGCTGCAAACCCTGACCAGCGGTTCCTGTTGCTGCGCATGCACAGCGTGGACCATTGCGACTTTAGTGGGATTCATGCCCTGGAAGCCATTGTGCGTTCTTGCCGCGAGCAGGGTGGGGATGTGTTTATGGTGCGGGTCCACGAGTCCATCATTGACCTTATGGCATCAACCGGCGCCTACGACTATCTGGGCGAGGATCATTTTCTGACGGACGACGATGCTATTCCGCATCTCTACCACAAGATCCTCGATCCGGCGATCTGCATCTACGAGTGCGATGTGAAGGTGTTCCAGGAGTGTCAGAATCTTCCCAAGTGCACCTACCCGGTGGGCATTCCGTGCTACACCGAGATCCCTGCGGACAGTGTGCCCGGCGTATCTCCCCAGGAGTTGTGGCATCAGTTGCACGCCGGCACCGCGCCGCTAATCGTAGACGTGCGAGAACCCCGCGAATATGAACGGGGCCATGTTCCCCAGGCGCAGTTGATGCCCCTGCCCGCCCTGCTGTCCGATGCGCCTGATCTGCCACATGAACTTCCCGTGGTCTTTGTGTGCCGGGGTGGACGGAGGAGCACACGCGCCGCCTACATGTTGCGTTGCCAGGGTTACGAAAATGTGGCCGTGCTGCGGGGCGGTATGCTGGCCTGGGAGGCTGCCGGGCTATTGGAAGCTCTCGGCGAGGGAGCGCACTGAGACGCACATTTGGTGCGCGCACGATAAGGAGGATGAAGCGATGGACGAACACCCACCCCGCAGTTTGGGCCTGGATTTGGTGCGAGTCACCGAAGCGGCTGCCCTGAGCGCTTGCCGCTGGATGGGCTTGGGCAAGGTAGAGGAGGCCAATCAGGCGGCCATCGAAGCCATGTGCCAGGCGTTGAATACGCTGGATATGGATGGCCGCATTGTTATTGGCAAGGAGGGCAGGCTTGGCACCCACTCGCCGCTGGACAGTGGCCAACTCGTGGGCACTGGACGCGGTCCGAAGATGGACGTCGTCGTGGACCCTATCGAAGGTAGGAATCTGCTGGCTCAGGGTCATCCGGATGCCATTGCCGTGGCCGGTGTTGCTCCGCGCGGTTCGATGTGGTCGCCAGCCCCAGCCGTCTACATGGAGAAGATCGTGGTGGACCGTGAGGCGGCCGATGCCCTGGTGCCGGAATGCATGGACGCTCCGGCAGCCTGGACCCTGGCCCTGGTGGCTCGCGTGAAGCAGAAACCGGTGCGCGATCTGGTGGTGTTTGTGCTAAACCGACCCCGTCATCGCCATCTGATCGAGGAGATCCGAGCGGCGGGTGCGCGTGCAATGCTGCGCACCGATGGGGACGTCGCCGGATCGCTCCTGGCCGCCGCGCCCGACATCGGCGTGGACATCCTTATGGGCATAGGTGGCGTTCCGGAGGGGGTGATCACTGCCTGTGCGACCAAGGCGATGCGCGGAGGCATGCTGGGGCGCCTGGCCCCTCAGAGCGAGGAGGAGCGGGCCGCCGTAGAAGCCGCCGGGCTGGATACGCAGCACATACTCACCTGTGATGAGTTGGTTTCCGGAAACGAGATCTTCTGTGCGGTCACCGGTATTACTGCTGGCGCGTTGCTGGCCGGCGTCCGGTACCATGGTCACGAAGCCGAAACCGAGTCGCTGCTTCTTCGCGCCGAGACCGGCACCCGCCGCCACGTGCGCGCCGAGCATCTGATTG
>CBDUWJ010000053.1:0-10543 GCA_965370895.1 uncultured Anaerolineae bacterium
AACCAGTGGTACCGGGTGGCAACGAGTACAATGCACGTGGTTAGCGATTGGGGGCCACCGCTGACGACGGATCTCAGTGCGCCCGCGCTGGTGCCGACATTCACCCAGTCAAGCCGTGCCTTGACAGCGGGTGAGATGGTGACCTTTACCGACAGATCTACCTTCGAAGCCATGCCTCTCGTGGCGCACGGTTGGGACTTTGGCGACGGGGAGCTGGGGAGCGGGACAGTGATCACGCACACCTACAACGAAGTAGCCAGCTATACGGTCACGCTGACCATTACGGATGGCTGCGGTTTCAACGAAACGGTGGGCGTGCCTGACGCCATTATCGTCAGCCCGCCGCCGGTCTGCTCGGCGGTGACGGGCCTGGAACTGACCCAGCCGGCCTCGGGTGACATCTATGTCGGCGACGCGGTGCAGTTTAGCGTCGACATTTCGCCGGACAATGCCCAGAAGCGCTACAGCTTCCGCATCACGATTGACGGCACGCTGGGCTTCGTCCTGACCTCCGGCAAGGACCCGCTTGTCTTCCGCCAGCACTTTGCCACTGCCGGGATCCACAGCATCAAAATCGCCGTCTGGAACTGTAGGATGACTGAAGCAGAGGCAGTGACCGACAGGGTGACGGTGAAGGTGATGCCCAGGCCGCCGATTTATCTTCCGATCATTTTCAAGAGCAGGACCTGAGCAACCGCAGGTCGCCAGGCGATGTACCTGGCGAGAGCGGACGAGTGATCAAGGTCTGCTTTGTGATAGATTCTGACTGATTGTTGGCTACTGACTTCGACCCTCAGTCGTAAAATAGGCTTCCACCACCTGGCGGAAGAGAGGCGCAGCGACCTCGCCGCCTGAGCCCGCGTGCTCCACGATCACCGCGATGGAAATTGCGGACGGTGACAACTGTCTACCGGGAGCCGGAGACGGAGCGTAACCCGCAAACCAAGCGTGAGGATTACCGGAACCGCTTTCAGCCGTGCCGGTTTTCCCCGCCACCGGCAGCTCAAGTCCTGCGAATGCTTTGTGAGCTGTGCCATCGGATGCAGAGGTCACCTTGTGCAGACTGGTCTGCATTGTAGCCAGGTCCTCTGCGCTAACTGGAATCCGGCCTTGTACCATTGGCTCAAAGGTCCAATCCGGGTTGGAAGGATCGGAGGCGATCATCTCCACCACGCCGGGGCGATAGAGCGTGCCGCCGTTGCCCACAGCCGCCAGCATTGCAGCGATCTGCAACGGGGTGACCAGCAGCTCGCTCTGACCAATAGCCAGGTTGACGGCGTCGCCTGGGGCCCAGCCCTCACCCTTTGTCCACATCTTCCACGAAGGGTCGGGCACCAGGCCCACATCTTCCTCTATTTCGATGCCCGTAGGCGCACCAAAGCCAAAGCGACGAGCATAATCGGGCAGCACCTCCGGGTCCAGCTCATTGAGCAGGATCCCCACCTGGTAGAATGTGATATCGCACGAAGCGGTCAAGGCTTTGGCCAGGGGGATGCGCCCATGGCCACTGCGGAGCCAGCAGGGCTTGGGCAACTCCGGCCCCAGGCCAGTCCAAATACCCTGGCAGACAAAGGAGCTGTCGGCAGTCAACCCTCCAGCCTCCATCCCGGCGGCCATGGTGACAATTTTGAACACACTGCCGGCGGGATAGGTCCCTTGCGTACACCGGTTGACAAGAGGCTTGCCAGGGTCATCTCGCAAGCTTTGCCACCTTTTCTCACTGATACCCGTGGTAAACATGTTGGGATCAAAGGTGGGATGAGTGGCCAGGGCTAGCACGCGTCCCGTATTGGCTTCCAGCACGGCGATGGCCCCCAGCCGTTGACCCAAGATATCCTGAACCTTCTCTTGCAGGCGGCGGTCAAAGGTAGTGTACAGGCTGCTGCTCTCCCCAGACGATTTCTCAGCCAGAACGGCCACCGTCTGACCTTGTGCGGTGACAATCTCCAGCAGCCCCCCCCGTTCGCCTGCCAGGTAGGGCTCGCCCCATCGCTCCAGGCCCAGCAGCCCCACCATCTCGTCGCCACCGTATCCCTGTGCGCGCCAAAACTCTATCTCCTCACGCGGGATGGGGCCAACGACGCCGACCACATGGGGTGCAGTCTGCTCCTGCCGATAAGAGCGAGTCCACGTCCGGCGCAGTTCGATGCCCGGGGTGGAATTCAATGTGCTGTAGTGTACCTGCCCGGCCTCGGCGCTGATGCTCCCCAGCGGGATGTACCAATCCGGGTTGACGTCCGCATAGCGGGCTTGGAGGTCTGCCGGTGATTCTGCCAGAACGGCGCTGAGCAGGTCGAGCAGAACCGTTTCGTCCTGTATCCGGCTCGGCACGACCCCCACCTCCACCCGTTCGCCTTGCACTGCCAAACCCAGGCCATTGCGGTCGTAGATGTTGCCTCGCGATGGCGCTCGTGTCGTCAGGCGGATCTGGGTTTCCCCGCTCAGTTGGGGAAAGATCAGTGCCGGCGACCAGTCCACACCCCAGCGCCCTTCCACGAAGCTGAGGGGCATCTGGTTCTGCACCTCAAGGTCGCCAACCAGAGCCGTCTGGTAGGTGGCAACGAAGGCAACTTCGGCGTGTATGTCAGGCTGATAGGCCGCGAGGATACGCGGAACCACGCCCAGAATGGTCGCTTCCCCGACAACCTGCTGATAGATAGATGTGAACAGCTCCTCTGAATACGCTTTCTGGGAGGAGGGGGAGAGCTGGCTGTACATGACAGGGTAGTCGCCCTGCTCCCAGGCCTGGAGGAATGCCAGAGCCACTTCATCGGCGGGAGGCAAGCTTGGCGTCGCTGTGGGAGATGCCGTGGGAGAGGCAGGCAAGACTGGGGAGTCGCAGCCCGCAATCACGATGGGCACCAGGACCAGTGCCAGCACAGCAAGCCAGTTAGGAAACCTCAAGACCCAGCACTCCTATCCAAGGTGAAGCAGCTTCTGCTCATTTGTTCTCCCTCGGCTGGCCCTGCGGTGATATCCAGATGAATTCCTCCTGCACTGCCCAGTGCGATTTGGTTTTTCTTCTGAATCGAGTGCTCGGCATCAAAGGTGCTGCCTAGCCTTCCCCTACAGGGTGTGCGTGATCATCCGATCCAGGAAGCGGATTCGCCTGGAACGACACGTCGTCAACAAACAGGTAGCTGGTGAGTGACTGGTCAGTTTCGACCTGTATTCTCAGTGATACGGACTGCCCCACGTAAGCACCAAGATCAACGGCGTGTTGCTCCCAACCTGCAGTCCTCGTGCTCTCACAAAGCCAGTACTTGTGAACCTCAGTGCCATCGATTACGACCTTGCCATGGTCAAACCCACACCAATCGTCGGAGTCGATCCAATGCCAATAGACCAGGTAGGGCTGGCCGGCTGGCACAGTCACCTGTTGCTCGATATGGGCGATCTCCTTGTGGTCTTTTCCCAACCATGCGGCCCAGCGTCCGCTGTGGGGCGCTACACCCTGGGGGAAGTCCGATGCGACGATCAGAGTCCGTCCGTGCGACGAGAATTCGGTCCAGACGGTTCGTCCGCCTTCAAAGTCGCCGTTGCCAATTCCATCGTCTGGGACGTTCGTGCGGAGATTTCTTTCGAGCAACGGCAAGAAGAATCGAGCTATGACAGTGGAATGTCGATGGTTGCTCCATGCACTTCTACCATCCAGCGCCAGGGCTCGGACGCGATAGTACCAGGTGCCGCCTGGCTGATCACTTACCAGGAACTCCAACTCCGTCCCAGAGTAGATTTCAGTGGGATAAGCAAAGTATGGAGTATGGCTTTCTTCCAATGTGTAGGTGTCGGCATCGGCCACCGCGGTCCAATTCACCAAGTAGTTGCCATCGCCATCCTCGTTGCTGATCTCACCCAAATCGGGCGGTTCCAGGGCCGGCGGGTTCACCATAGTGGATTGGGTCTCGCTCCAGCGACTGCCTCCGGCCGAGTTGTAGGCACGAACACGGTAGTGCCAGGTACCCCCCGGCTGGCCAGTCACATCATACTGCAAGGCCGGCCCCACGTATCGGGTCCTGGGGTTATTGAACGACTGGTCGTCCGCCTCTTCCAGCCGGTAATCAGTTGCACCGGGCGGAGATGACCAGCTTACCTCATACTCGTCTCCATTGCTGGTGTTGTCCACGGGCCCGAGCGTCGGAGTGGCAGGCCTTACCGTGACGACCCGGGTGTTGCTCCAAGGGCTGCTGCCTACATCGTTGGAGGCGCGGACACGGTAGTACCAGGTACCCCCTACTTGGTCCGTGACCATGAACCGGCTGGTCACCCCGCCATAGAGGCTGCTGGGCGAGGCAAAGCCTAGGTTGTCGTCTTCCTGTAGGGTATAGCTGTCGGCGCTTGAGACATCGCTCCAATCCACCAGGAAGGTGCCGTCGCCATCCGGGTTAGCGACGGGGAGGAGTGTGGGTGCTGACGGGGGAATGACTGCTTGCAGCGCGGTCAGGGCATTGATCCGACCATATCCAAAATCCGGATCCCAGCCCGGCAGCCCCAGATCATCAGCGGCAGTCTCGATGACGCCCTGCACCTGGTCCGGTGTCAGGCTTGGCTTCACCGCCCAAACGAGCGTTGCCAGACCGGCAACGTATGGTGCCGCCATGGATGTGCCCTGCGAGTAGCCATAGTCCTTGCTGTAGCCGTAGGCAGTCCTCCAATAGAAGTCGTCATATGTGGGTAGCGTGCTAAAGATAGCGTCCCGATCGTCCCAATAGTCGATCTCACCCCCTGGTGCAGCGATATCACAATGAGCGCCATACTGAGAATAGCGAGCGTACGTGTCTGTCTTGGTGGTTGCGGCCACAGCCATGACGTGGTCGTAAGCTGCAGGATAGTGGGTTGGATTCACGATTGGGCAGTCTGGTGGGTCATAGTTCCGGCAGTTGCCCATGGCCGCCATGACCAGACTGCCGGCCGCATGCGCAGAGTTGACCGCATCCTGCATGGTCTGAGAGTGGTCCAGCCCTCCCAGACTGAGATTGAGCACCTTGGCCCCGTTTCGATAGGCCCAGGTGATGCCATCCGTAATGTCCGAAACCCAACCGCGGCCCTCGGCATCCAGTACCCGCACCGGCATGATCTGGGCCTGCCAGTCCATCCCGGCCACGCCAATCCCATTGTTGGTGACCGCCGCCGCAATGCCCGCGACATGGGTGCCATGGCCATTCTTGTCCCAGGGTTCGCCGCCATCCACATAGTCCCTTCCGGATACAATCTTTCCCGCAAGGTCAGGATGATCGAGGTCAATGCCAGAGTCAATGATGGCAATGTAGAAGCTAGCTCCACCGGTGGTGATGTCCCAGGCCGCGGGCGAGTCGATCAGCGGATGCGCCCACTGCTTGTTCAGGTCAGGGTCATTGGGTGCGCCAAAGGCGTGGTACACATAGTTGGGCTCGGCGTACTCCACACGGGGCTCGGCACTCAGTTTCTCTGCAGTCACCAGTTCACGGCCTTCCGGCACCTTCCACAACTGGACATCACCGCTGTTGAGGGTTCGAACGGGAGTGGCGTCGTACCGATCCAGCATACTTGCCACCATACGGAGCCGATCGGCCGAGATAGAGGGCCCGTCGTCGCCTGACGGCGGGTCAAGATTGAACTTGACCAGAACTTCACCAGCCTTGAACCGGCCTGGGGGGCTGGGATCCGAGGCGCTCCCTGGAGCAAGCGAAGGGCGACTCCCGAGCACGGGAGTCTGCGTGCCGACCACATGCGAATGGCTACGTGGACCTTCCAGCTCCTGGGCCGTCGCCGGCCACAGCCCACCGAACACCAGGCTCACCAGAACGAGACTCATCAGCACAAAGCTCGCCGGGATGCGGTTCACCTCGGTGAGAGAAGCGACGATCTTCCGCATCTGTCGATTGTTCATGGTCAATATCTTTCCTTTGGTCTTTGGGTCACACATTCGAACCCTGTCCGATGGAGGGCAGCGGTGGGCTCCTGTTCCCAGTCGGTGGAGGCCTCCTCGTGGGCGGCGGGGCTGACTCGTGTCATGGGAAACCGCCTGGCCCTTGCACAGGCGGCACGCAGAGCTGACCGGGTACGGATCTTGCTGGTGGGGTCCGAATCATTGTTCGCGAGACACTCTGCTCGTCTGAGTCTGCCGGCCGAAACGCAATCCCGAGTTCATACTACCCAGCAGTAACCACGCCCCGCTCACCGACCGATTGGTCAACAGAGGTCCCTGGTTGCCGCTGGTCGACCGGCAATACAAAGCCGAAGGTGGTACCCACTCCGTCTTCACTCTCGACCCAGAGGTGGCCCCCGAAGGCTTCGACCACTGTCTTGATCTGGACCAGCGCAGCCCCAGACTCGCCAAGTCCTGGGGGCCTCTGGCTGGAGCGTGTCGGCTCAAAGATCTGGCTCAGCGCCGCATCCGACAGGCCCCCGCCGGAATCCTCGACAGAAATGGTGACAAACCCGTCGACCTTGCCCCTCGACCGGCGCGGGCGGCGCCCCAGCCCAGGCCTATGATCGCCTGGATCCACGCGCACCCGGATCCGGCCCCCCAGGGGTGAGGCCAGGCAGGCGTTGGTCAGTAGACCAGACAGGATCCGCTCCAGGTGATCGAGCTCGGCCTTGACGGCTGGCAGATCGTCAGCCAACTCCAAGTCCACTGTGAGGATCTTGTCATCGATCTGGGTGCGAGAGGCAGTCACCACCCCTTCAACCAGTTCGTGGACCTGGATGGTGGTCCCCGGTGGAGCTGATGTGCCAGGGCCTGGCAGTTGCACATCGTTAGCACGTCGGGTCTGCGGGACTATGGCCTCGGCTGGCGCCTCCCGAGAACGGGAAGTGGTCTGAATAGGTGAGGGATCCTGCAATGCCTGCTCGCCTGCCAGATCGTCCCCCAACCCGGCCAACGTGTCCGCCTCGGACCGGCTGCTCAACAGATGGACCTCCAGAGCACCACTCCGCTGGCGAAGGGTCTCTATTTCCACCTGGGCCTCTGCCAGGCGATCGGCCAGTTCCTGCGCATGGGCCTTGGCCCGCCTGGAAGTGCGGCGTGCTTCGTTCTGGGCTGCGGTCATGGCCGCAACCCTGTCCTGGGCCAAGCGATAGCGGCGGCTATTCTGGATGGCAGTGACCATCTGCTCCGCCATGGCCTGGCACAGCTTGGCTTCGTTGGGAGTAAAAGACCGCCCCGAGTGCCCATTGCCCACGATGATGGCACCGATGGTCTGCTCGTCAGCTAGCAGGGGCTGGACCAGCAGTGGCCCAGTCTGGCTTGAACCGAGGAGACCAAAGAGGGCTCTCATCTGGACATTCTCCGACTCCTCGACGATCACGTAGCCCTTGCGGCGCACGGCCTGCTGAACCGCCAATTGGTATTCCAAGGGGAAGGTAGCCACTTCTCCCCGCCCCCTCCGCGTCGGATTGTAGATAGCCACCAGGTGCATCTGGCTGGGATCACGCTCCGCCGGAAACGCGATGGCGCATTGGTCGGCATCCAAGGCTCGAGCCACACCCCGCACCGCGTTGTCGAGTACCGTAGACAGGTCCAACGAACTCGACATTCGCTGGCTGACCTCAAACAGGTAGAGAAGGCTCTTGATCTGGTCCAGCGAGGCCTGGCTGATGTCTTGCAGTTGACGGCTGTGGACGCGCAGGCCAGCAACGATGTGCTGATAGATGGCGATGACTATCAATGGGTAAGCCACCAGGTTGGCCAGTCGCTCCCAGATGGGTATGTGGGTCCCCGCAGGGTATGTCGTCTCAAGCCAGGTCAGGATCTGCAAAACCTGACCCATGAACAGGAATGCCATGGCCAGGAGGATGATGCCCCGGCCCTGCTCCTGATGGCGTGTCACGGCAAGGCCGGTCAGCACGACAAGGCTGATCTGCCAGACACTCCAAACTATCGACTGCCAGTAGGCGTTGTAGTCAAGGACGGGATCGCCAGCCAGTGCCCGACCCCAGAGGACAGTAAAGGCCAGACACATGCCCACGGTCATGGCCAAGTTCGCACCAAAAACCAGGTCCCAAGTGAGCACGCCACGCCTTGCAGGAGGCACAAGAGCCCAGGCCAGGAGGACGAGGCTGGCCGTGTCAGCAAAGCGCTCAAGGGGCGGGAGGAGGACTTCGGAATTGGCCCACCCGGTCCGGGTAACGAGGGCAGCGACGATGTAACCGATGCGCAGCAGGGCAAGTCCAGACATGGCAATGAGCAAACGCCGGGCTTGCTCGTGCCGGGCACGCTGCCAATGGCCCCAGGCCATGCCGAGGGCCGCTCCCACCGCCAGCAGCAACAGCAGCTGATAAACAAAGTTACCCAGGGGTTGGCTCAATATCTCGCTGACTTGTTGTAGGGCCGACATGAACGTCACCCTCGCTATAGAGCAATCCAAGCTGGCGTCTCTGCGATCCGAGAAACGGTGGACTCACTAGATCTAGGGTCTATCGGGTTGGATAGCGCCCACGCGGCGCGTGAGTCCATCCGAACCGATCCAGAGAAGGCAACCACGGGTCGCGCCCAGTCTCCCGGAAGCCCTATTCCATGGATGAAAACTGGCCGTCTTGGTCCGCGGCTCAGGTCCCTAAACTAGGTTTATTATACCATTCTTTTGCTTACTTGGCAATATCTGAACGAGGTGATACAACTCACTGTTATTCTTTTGTTTCGCTAGCAAAACGGCGCTATATAGCAGTCATTTCTAGTCAATTCATAGGGTGTGTGGTTTCCCAGATATCGGCTTGGACAGCGGTGTAGACTGGGGGATCTGCCCACGGGCCGCTCCCCATTGAAGGACACAGTTCGTCCGTGTGTCAGTGTTGTAGAGATGGCGCTCGAACAACGCAGTCCTGGACCTGGCATGTTCTACAGAACGGAGAGGGGGTGAGCCGTTATTGATCAGGCCCTGCAACCAACATCCAGACTGACGCCTGTCGACCGTGGCCGACAGGCGCCTGCTGGCACAGTATGTTACTACTGGCTACTGTTTCTATCGCTTAGTGTACTGCGGCGCTTTCCTGGCCCGCTTGAGGCCCGGTTTCTTGCGTTCCTTCTCCCGGGGATCGCGGGTCAGGTAGCCGGCTCGTCGCAATGTGGGCCGCAGGCCCGGCTCAACCACGAGCAATGCCCGGGCCACTCCATGCCGGATCGCCTCGGCCTGACCAGTTATCCCCCCACCCTTGACCAGAACGGAGAGGTTGAACTGTTGCTCGTTGTCGGTCAGCCTGAGCGGCGCCAAAACATTTTGCCAATCCTGGCGCCGGCCAAAGAACTCTTGCAGTGACTTGTCGTTGATGACGATCTGGCCGTCGCCTGGATAGAGCCGAATCCGGGCTACCGCTCGCTTGCGCCGACCTACCGCCTCGTAGTACCGAACTTCATCGGACATGGCATTCCCCCTACATCATGCAAGTTGCACCTGTGGTTCCTAAAAAGACAGGCAGCAACTGCCTGCGAGTTGTATCGCAACTCTACTCCAATGACTTGGGCTGTTGCGCCTGGTGAGGATGTGAGTCACCAGCATAGACTTTGAGCTTCTTGATCATCCGCCGCCCCAGTTTGTTCTTGGGCAGCATCCCCTTGATCGCTGCTTGGAGCACCCGCTCCGGGTGTTTGTCCAACTGGTCCCGCAAGCTAATGCTTTTCAAGCCGCCAGGATAGCCGGAGTGTCGATGGTACATCTTCTGATCCAGCTTGCCACCAGTCACCCGGACCTTCTCAGCGTTGACAATGATCACAAAGTCACCACAATCCAAATGAGGGGTGTAGGTTGGCTTGTGCTTGCCTTTGAGGATAGGCGCGATCCTGGAGGCCAACCGGCCGAGGGTTTGGCCCTCCGCATCCACGATGTACCATTCGCGTTCAATTCCCGCTGTCGTTCCCGAATACGTCCTCACTGCAAACTCCTTCCTGCCGGACAAGGCTCACACGGACCTCGACAAGTCCATTGTCCGAATAGCAGGCTGTGTAGTGTCATCACGCGTTTCGTAATCTACGTGCATCAAGCACAAGCCGTGAGCCGGCGCTACCTGTCTGATCCGGCTTCGATCCCGGGCTTGCATCATCTCCTCAAACCCCTCCAACGAGACCTGTCCCGAACCCACGAGCACCAACGTGCCTACAATGCTGCGCACCATCCGATACAGGAAAGCGTTGCCCTCAATGTCAATCGTAAGAAAAGGCCCTCGCTCCTGACACTCGGCGCGGGTCACCGTTCGCACTGTATTCTCTCCTTGCGGAGGGCGTCCGAACGTCGCAAAATCGTGTGTTCCCAGCAGACAACGGCTAGCCCTAGTCATCCGGGGCAGATCCAGCCTATGAGCGACGCGCCAGGCGTAGCGCCTATCCAAGGGTGAGCGCCACGACCGGTTCAACAAAGTGTAGCGATACACCCTTCTGACGGCACTGAACCGGGGATGGAATCCGTCTGGCGCGTGTCCGATACTCGGGATAGCCACATCAGCGGCAAGCACGGCGTTCAAAGCTCTCTGGAGATCGGCTAGGTCATGTTGCCATGCCACCTCGAAACCGATAACCTGCCCCCGAGCGTGGACCCCTCGGTCCGTTCGACCGGCGCCGATCACACGTATT
>CBDUWJ010000054.1:0-10515 GCA_965370895.1 uncultured Anaerolineae bacterium
TCACCGACCTGACGGCTGGGAATCTGCCCTGGCACATTCTCTTTGGCTTTGAGGCCGATGCTGTGACTTCTACCATGGTCGCTGGGAAATGGCTCATGCGTGATCGGGAACTGCTGACCCTTGACGAAGCGGCCATTTCTGCCAGGGGACTGGAGCTATCGGCAGCGGTATGGCAACGCTACGCAGCACTGGGGGATTAGAATACCGGCGATTTGGCTCTGTCGCAGTCTGGTGGCAGGCAAGGGCATTCCAGGAAATGCCTATGAAGCGTTGAAAGTGGCGTCGCTTTTCACTCAAGGTCAGCAAGCGGTGTGCGGACTAGCAACTTGCGATGGATTCCTTGTTGTGCTATACTTGCGGCTATGCTCTTACTCCGGTAAGGATCTGGGCAGTGGATCACCAGTCACTACCTGACAGAAACTCCACCACACCATCCTGGTAAACGAGAACCAGGTTTTGCCAGCAACAAGGTACATGTCGACCAGGACGGTCCGCACCTTTTCCGCTCCAAGGAGATAGGTTATCTCGACGAAGGTGCACTTGATAGACATCGTCGACACTGGGTCTGTCGCCTGCAAGCCATTTCAGCTAGAGAATCCCTACGAAGGTTACAGGGTCCGTTCTTGGGCCACGGAGCTTCGCACGGCGGGAAACCACCGCATGGACGTCGCTTCTCATAACCTTCGCAAGGATGAAGGATGATAGCCACTCATGGAAAAAGTTGACGTCATACTCTCAGGCGGCGCCATTTTGACGATGGATGCCGGGTTCCGTCTATATGATCCTGGGGCAGTGGCGATACGCGGAGACGGGATAGTGGCCGTTGGACCGGTGGATGAGATTGCTGGCGACTATGAAGCAGCCGAGGTAGTTGATTGCAGCGGCAAGGTAGTCATGCCCGGCCTGGTCAACGCCCACACGCACGTTCCCATGACATTGCTGCGCGGCCTGGCCGATGATTTACGACTAGACGTTTGGCTGATGGGCTACATCATGCCGGTCGAGCGCGAGTTCGTGCGCCCTGACTATTGCTGGCTGGGCACCCAATTGGCCTGCGCGGAGATGATCCGCAGCGGCACGACGTGTTTCGCCGATATGTACTACTACGAAGAGGCCGTCGCCGATGCCACCGCCCAGACAGGGTTGCGCGCCATCTGTGGGCAGACGATCCTCAAGTTTCCCTCGCCCGATGCCCTGAGCTACGATGAAAGCCTGGCGCGCACCCGCGATTTCATCCAGCGCTGGAAGGGCCACCGATTGATTACCCCCTCCGTAGCACCCCATGCGCCCTACACCGCGACCCCCCGCATGCTGCAAGCAGCGGCCGCGTTGGCGCTAGAGTTCGACGTGCCGTTGCAAATCCACGTCGCTGAGACCGCCCACGAGGTTGAAGAACTGCGGTCTACGCTCGACATGAGAGCCGTACCGTGGGTTGAGAAGCAGAACGTGCTAGAGACCAGGGCCATCGCCGCGCATTGTGTGCACGTCAACGAGGATGAGCTGACGATCTTGCGCCAACACGGCACGGGTATTGTGCACAATCCCACCAGCAACCTCAAACTCGCCAGCGGCTTTGCCCCGGTAGTGCAGATGCTCAAGATGGGGCTCAACGTCGGCATCGGCACCGATGGTGTAGCCAGCAACAACGATCTGGACATGTTCGAAGAGCTACGGCTGGCAGCGTTGCTGGCCAAAGGCGTGACCCTCGACCCAACCACCTTACCAGCTCGCCAGGCGCTAGAGATGGCGACGATTATGGGCGCCCGCGCTTTGTACCTTGACCAGTGGATCGGATCGCTAGAGCCCGGCAAGCGAGCTGACGTGATCGTTGTTGACTTGGGCTCTGTCCACAACTCACCCTCCTTCCGGCGCGACGAGCAGTTGATCTATTCCCAACTGGTCTACGCAGCCAAAGGCAGCGACGTCATCCACCTGATGTGCGACGGTGTCTGGTTGATGCGTGACCGGGTGCTGCTCACCGTCGACGAGCAGGCATTACTGGACGACGCCCGGAGACTGGCCAAGAGGGTAGACACTTTCCTGATCGAGCGCGAGGAAAGCGTGCTGCGCAAGCTGGTCGCTATCGGCGGGCTGGCGCGCAAAGAGACTTTTGAGGTGCAGGTCAAGGCTCATCTAGCAGATCGAAAAGCCCGGGAAGTTGAGGAGATGCTGGCCGGCCCGGATTTCGTGATCGGTAAGTCGAGCCAGCGACGACAGTTCGATACTTACTTCATTTTCCACGACAAATGGGCCAGCCGCATCCGCTACCGCGAGGACGAAGTCCTGACACGCGATCCGCTTGGCGCGGAGACCACCGCACAGGAGGTGGGCTCCCCACAGCAGTGGGGTTGGGGACGCGAGATCGTTCCAATAGAAGTGATATACCGGCTGACGCTGACCAACGAGACCAAGGAGCGCGAGTATGCCAACTCGGTCGTTCTCTCGCGCTCGCGTTTCGACGCGCTGGCGGATCGCAGCCTGCGCTTCTACCGCGAATACTTCCAGCCTGATGAAGAGCGTGCAGTACACAAGGAACGCCGTCGTTTTCACGTGCGCTATGGCAACACCGGGTTCTCGGTCAATATTGACCGCATCGTACATCCACCGGTCCCCGGCGCGTTCCTGGAAATCAAGAGCCGCACCTGGAGCGCGGAGGATGCTGAGCGCAAGGCAGAACTCATTGGCGATTTGCTAGAGCGCTTCGACGTGGGGGACGAAGGATTGCTGCGGCACGACTACTGGAGTCTGGCCGCCCAGCCGGACCGGTTCAAGCCGCCGGAGTAATACCAAGCTGCTCAGGGGAATCAAGGCGCGGGCAGAAGCAGCCGCGTCCCATTGACGAGATTTGATTCTGGCGCTCTGGGCGCATTGGCCGCCCGAATCGGTCAGCGGCTCATGAAGACAGGATTGGGAGGAAGAATGAGCGACCGCATCGCTCTCGGCAGGGCTGTCGTTCAACCCGATCACCCTGTCGTGGCAGGTTCATTCACGACCATCGTCTATACCTACACAGCCGGGCATCCCGTGGATGACTCGGGAACCATAAAAATCGCGTTTCGCAGCGTGGGCGATTTTGGCAGGCCGCAGTTCGATGACCCTGCAGCGCCCAATTATTGCACACTCTGCACCAGCGGCGATTGTCGCATCGAGCCCCGTTGGGATCCCAAGGGGCACACGCGCCCGTGGAGCCGCGCGCTTTTCTTGAAGGTCCGGAGCGGGTTCCTGAACAGAGGAAAAGAGATGGTGGTGGTGTTTGGCGACACTTCCGGCGGGTCGCCGGGCTGGCAGATGCAGACCTTCTGCGAACAGGCCTTCGAGTTCAAGACGTTCGCGGATCCCATCGCCACGTATCAGTTCAAGGAGCTGCCCGCTTCTCCCACAATTCGCATCGTGCCAGGCAAAGCCGTGCGCGCGGTTTGTGTCGCGCCCTCGCAGGTCCTGGTGGATGAAGAATTCGTCTACTACCTGAAGCTGGAGGACGCGTGGGGCAATCCAACAGACAGGCCACAAGTGATGACCCACCCCGGTTTTTCAACAGCGGGAGTGCGGACTGTCACGGCAACGGATGAACAGAGGGGCCTTTCGGCGCGGAGCAATCCCATCGAGGTTCGGGCCGAGGATGCGTCCCTGCACCCATACTGGGCAGACTTGCACGGGCAGACGGAAGAAACGGTCGGTACCGGCTCGATCGAGGAGTATTTCACCTTTGCCCGTGAATACGGCTTGCTGGATATCGCGGCGCATCAGGGCAACGACTTTCAAGTGACCGACGAGTTCTGGGAGAAGATCAACAGGGTCACAAAGGCCTTCTACGAACCAGGGGCCTTTGTCACCTTTCCCGGCTACGAGTGGAGTGGCAACACGCCCTTGGGCGGCGACCGGAACGTCTACTTTGCCTCTGAGGGTGGGGCCATTACGCGCAGTGGCACCGATTTGATCCCCGAGAACTACTCTGTGCACGATGATTCGCCCACGGCCGCCGACTTGTTCAGAAACCTGAAAGAACAACAAGGTCCCAGATCATTTGCCTTTGCCCACGTGGGGGGACGTTATGCCGACATCAGCATGCACGACCCCGAAATCGAGCTGGCGGTTGAAGTTCACTCGGCCTGGGGCACTTTTGAGTGGCTGGTGGAGGACGCGCTGCGGCGGGGGTATCGTATCGGCACCTGCGCCAACTCGGATGGACACAAATGCCGCCCTGGCGCCTCGTATCCGGGCGCGGGTGAGTTTGGATCGTTGGGCGGTCTGACGTGTGTCTTGGCCCGCGGACTAGATCGAGAGCGTGTACTAGAGGCCCTGGCATCGCGGCGTTTTTACGCCACCACCGGCAACCGCTGTCTGATGGACGTCGCGGTGGAGACCGCCGGCGGTCGCAGTGCCATGATGGGCGATGTCGTTGATGTCAGTGGGAGCGACATGGGCGCGCCACGTCTGCGCGTGCGGGCGGTCGGTACAGGATCCATCGAGAGCGTGGAGGTGCGCAATGGCCTGAAAGTGGTCAACACGTTTCGCCCCTATGGCGTGGATGACCTTGGAAACCGTGTCAAGATCGTCTGGAGTGGGGCCAAGGTGCGCGGGCGAGATCGCATGGTCTCGTGGGACGGGGGCCTTCGTGTGCGGGGGAATGTCATCTTGAGCGCTGCGCCCATCAATTTCTGGAACGCCCACCAGCCCCTGGAAAAGGTGGGGCGCGATGAGCTCAGGTGGAAGTCTAACACCACCGGCGGCGCGAGCGGGGTGATTCTCACGCTGGAAACCCCAGGTGCGGGCAGGCTCGAGGTTGAGACCGTTGAACGCCGCATCGAGTGTGAGATTGACTCTGTGGGCCTGGATCCAAGGGTGTGGGAGTGTGGCGGTTTACGGAAGAAGATCGAGATCTACAGACTCCCCAGTTGGCAACATTCCCGCGACTTTTCATTTACCCTGCCGTTGACCGAATTGCACGAGGGGGACAATGCGATCTACATCCGCATGATGCAGGAAGACGGGCACATGGCCTGGACGAGTCCGGTGTACCTGTACCGGTCTGAGGATCGGAGGAACTACAACGATGCAGGCAGTAGACATTATCGCCAAGAAGCGTGACGGTGAGGAGCTCACTGACACGGAACTCGAATTCTTTGTCAAGGGCTACACCGCGGGCGACATCCCCGACTACCAGGCTAGCGCCTGGTGTATGGCTGTGTTGTTCCAGGGCATGACCCGTGCCGAAGTCACGGCCTTGACCCTGCACATGGCCCACAGTGGCGACACGCTGGATCTGCACGCCATCGCCCCCTTTGTCGTGGACAAACACTCCACCGGTGGTGTGGGCGACAAGACGACGCTGGTGGTGGGCCCCCTGGTTGCCTGCCATGGCCTGCCGGTGGCCAAGATGAGTGGGCGTGGGCTGGGCTTCACCGGCGGCACCATTGACAAGCTAGAGTCCATCAAAGGCTTCGGAGCCAACCTGAGCACCGAGGAATTCCTGAGAATTCTGACCGAGCATGGGATCGTCGTCTCAGGGCAAAGCGCAGACCTCGCCCCGGCCGACGCCAAGTTCTACGCCCTGCGCGACGTGACGGCCACAGTGCAGAGTCTGCCCCTCATCTCCGCCAGCATCATGAGCAAAAAGATCGCCTCTGGGGCGGATGCCATTCTGTTGGACGTAAAGGTCGGCCACGGCGCGTTTATGAAAACCGAGCCGGAGGCTGAAGCGTTGGCGCGCCTGATGATCGAGATCGGCCGGGGAGTGGATCGTAAAGTAGCCGCCGTCATCGCAGATATGGACCAGCCTCTGGGGAACGCCGTGGGCAATGCCCTGGAAGTGAAGGAGGCGATCGATACCCTGCACGGCGCTGGGCCAGCGGATTTCCGCGAGCATTGCCTGATCGTCGCCGGGAAGATGATGGAGCTGGGCGGCAAAGCACCGGATCTCGAGGCAGCCAAGGCGATGCTGGCCCGCTCCCTGGACAATGGAACCGCCTGGGCCAAATTTGTTGAATGGGTCACCGCCCAAGGCGGTGACCCGGCAGTGCTCACCGATCCTGAGCTGCTGCCCCAAGCCCCCCTGGTGGAAACGGTGCCTGCGCCACGTGACGGTTTCATCGCCGCCATCCACGCCGCCGAGGTCGGTGAAACCAATGTGATGTTAGGCGGCGGCCGCACCAGAAAAGGCGACCTCATAGACCACAGCGTGGGCATCGTCCATCACGCCAAGGTTGGCGACGAGGTGAGCAAGGGGGAATCCCTATTTACCATCCACTCAAGCAACGTAGACACCCTGGCCACCGCCCGCGAGCGTTTGCTGGCGGCCATCACCTGGAGCGAGGAAGCAGTGGTACCACCACCACCAACACGCCAAATCATTGGGTAATCTGGGACGTCAGCGACCAGGGGATTGGGCCGAATTCACCAAGCCACGAATCTACCGCTTCGCCCATTCAGCAATTCCCACCGGAGGTTAGCCATGCTGGAATTCTTCAATAGCCCTCTGAGCTCACTGGACCCGGCCGTCTTTGGACTCATCGAGCATGAGGCCGAGCGGCAGGGCCGCAAGCTGATCTTGATCCCCTCCGAAAGCCAGGCTCCTGCTGCCGTGCGCGAGGCGCTGGGCTCGGTCTTTCAGAACATCTATGCTGAGGGCTACCCGGATCCCAATATCCACGGTGCTACGCAGCGGGCCATCCTGGACTATGAGGTCCAGTTGGCGCACTACCGGCGCTTCTCCGATCGCCGCTACTACAAAGGCGTGGAATACGTGGACATCCTGGAACCCTTGGCCCGCCGTCGCGCCGCCGAAGCATTCGCTACCGACGACGTTCCCCCCGAGGAAATCTGGGCCAACGTCCAGCCGCTGTCGGGCTCCCCGGCCAACAGCGCCATCTATGCCGCTCTGGTCCCTCCCGGCAGTACCGTCATGGGCATGGATCTGCTGCACGGGGGCCACCTCACCCACGGCAGCCCGGCCAATCGCTCGGGCAAGCTGTACGACATCGTCTCCTATGGCATCGATCTCAAGACCGAAAAACTTGACTATGACGCCATCGAGGAACTGGCCCGTAGAACCGAGCCGAAAATGATCATCGCCGGGTACACCTCCTATCCTTGGATGCCAGACTGGGCCAGGTTCCGCCAGATCGCCGACGCCGTCGACGCCTACCTTCTCGCCGATATCTCGCACATCGCCGGGATGGTCGCCGCCAGGGTGGCGCCGAGCCCCGTCGGCCATGCCCACGTCATCAGCTTCACCACCCACAAGACGCTCTACGGACCTCGCGGGGCGTGCATCCTGACGACGGAGAAAAAACTCGCACAAAGGATAGACGCCGCTGTCTTTCCTGGTGAACAGGGCGGCCCCCACTGCAACGCTATGGCCGGCATGGCCGTGGCCTTTGAACTCGCCCGGTCGCCAGAGTTCGTCCAATTGCAGCGCCAGGTGGTGGAGAACGCCAGGCACCTGGCGACTGAGCTGGAGGGCTATGGCCTTCGGATCCCCTATGGCGGTACGGATACACACATGCTGCTGGTCGACTGCAAGAGCGTGCGTTCCGGCTTTGGCGTGAGTCCGGACGGTAAAAGTGGCACGCCTCTCATGGGCGACCCAGCCGCTCGCATCCTGGACCTGGCAGGCATCGTCCTCAACCGCAACACGATCCCGGGTGACCGCGGCGCCCGCAATCCCAGCGGCATCCGGCTGGGGACCCCCTGGATCACCCAGCGTGGTTTTCGCGCCCCAGAGATCGAACGCCTGGCCGAACTCATCGCCCGCGTATTGGAGGCGACGGAACCCTACGCCTACGCCGGCCGGTACGGGCCGGTCTACCGGGCGAGGCTGGATTTTGACCTGTTGGAGCAGGCCAAGCGGGACGTGGTGGACCTGGCCTGCAGCGCCGATCTGGAGAGGGACTACTGCCCCAGCGGCTACCCACACCACTACTTTATGTACAAGCCAACCAAGGATCCCGGTGGCGACTGGGACATCATCGAAATCGAGGGCACCCACGCCCGCGGCTTCTGCAACGTGGCCATGACCAACGACGTCTATGCGCTGGAGGCGGGGCAGAGCCAGCCAACCTGGATCCTGGAACCCGACGGCCAGCCGATGAGTGGCGGAGTGCTCAAGCAGCCAGGGGAAGAAACCACACGATTCCAATTGCTGATCCCAAAATCAGCCGAAGCCCGCGTTGCTCACTGGTTTCGCGCCCTGTCCGATGGGTACGTCCGTGTGGACGGGGACGACATATTTGCCAAGGTGCCTGGCCCGGTCGTTGTCCGTCGCTTGCCCCACGTCCTGGCCGAGGAGTGGGAGTCCAGGCCTCCCTTGGGAAAGGATTTCGACGACGAGGCGGTGGGCTGGGCTTTCCACAAACCCTACTGGATTGGACAGCGGGCGCGGGCTGATGCTCCCGGCGGGTTGGAGCCAATGCCCACTTTCACCTGGGAAGAGCCTGCGGATCCACCTCTGCGGCGGACGACCCTTCACGACGCTCACCGCCGGTCGGGGGCCAGGGTCGCACCCTTTGCTGGCTGGGAGATGCCCATACGCTACACCTCGGTCCAGGAAGAACACCTGGCGGTGCGGCAGGCGGCCGGCTTGTTCGACGTCAGCCACATGGGGCTGTTTGAGTTCAGCGGCGAGAGTGTGCACCTCTTTGTCAACACCATTACCAGCAACGACGTTTCCCTGGTGGATGTTAGCAGCTCTCAATACTCGTTTCTGATGGACCAAGACGGGCAGGTACTGGATGACGTATGGATCTATCGCCTGGAGGAGAACCGCTACTGGATGGTGGTCAATGCGGCCAACAATGACAAGGATTGGGCATGGGTCAACGCGGTTCGTGAGGGACGGGTGATGATTGATCCCGAGCGACCCTGGTCTCGCGCACTCGGTACAGAGACGGTCGTCATCCGCGACATGCGCGACTCTGCCCAGGGCAGCGACATGCGCGCCCAGTTGGCTCTCCAGGGACCGCGCTCTCGCGACGTCCTGCTGGCTATGCTGGATCCGGGCGACCCGCTGCAAGAGACCCTACTGGATATGAAACGAAGCGAGATCCTCCACGGCCGGCTGGCAGGATATGACCTCTACCTGGCACGCACGGGCTACACGGGTGAGCCAATGGCCTTTGAGATCTTTGTCCATCCCGCCGCTGCTCCGGCTCTGTGGCATGCGTTGCTGGAGGCCGGCGAACCGTTTGGCCTGCAACCGGTTGGCCTGGCGGCGCGGGATAGCCTGCGAACAGAGGCCGGTTTGCCTTTGTACGGCCACGAACTGGCCGGGCCTCTGGACCTGAACCCGGCTGACGCCAGTTTTGATCCTTACGTCAAACTATACAAGCCTTTCTTTGTCGGCAAGGCAGCCTACATGGCCCACGAGCTGACACGTCAGGCTCGGCTGGTTCGCTTCCGGTTCGACGAGGAGCACGCTCGTATGCCCCGGCAGGGCGACGTCGTCGTCAGCCGCAAGGGACGGGTGGTCGGTGCGGTTACCAGTTGCTCCATTGACAGCGATGGCTGGCTGACCGGACTGGCCTACGTGCAGAAACGGTACACCAAGCGAGGCACCCGTTTGGGCGTCTTCCAGGTTGACAACCGAAGCTGGGCGAGCAAACCACTCAGCAGCCTCAAAGCCGGTGACCGTGTCCAACTTCACGACAACTTTACCGTCATAGGGCGCTTCTTGAACAAAAAGGAATGAGGGGCTAGAATCGACCCAGAGATGACCGCACCTCAGGCGGTGGACCTGAACCCTGCCGAGGCGGCTGACCTCCTTCACCACGAGCTGACCCGGGCTGAGGGCTCTCTGCGTGCCCAGGACCTGGACGCTGCCCTTGACGGTTACGTCCGGGCCCTCGGCCTGGCCCTCCAGCTCGGCCCAGCCCCCACCGAGCAGGCTTTGATGGCCATCCTGATGGCCGCCCGCGAACTCGCCGGGGAGCGCGATGTGGGCGGACGTCTCTCGGCATCCGCGGTCTTTTCGGCCCTGGGACCGGCCATCGTGGGACTTGTCGCCCAGGTACGCGATGCGGGTGTACTGCCTGCCACGAGCGTCATGGAGGCCTGGGCGATCATATCCTCCGAGATTGGCGCCCTGATCGGCCAACTGGGTCTGGCGCTGGCCCTGCCTCCCGATCACCGCACCGGCATGCTGGACAATGTTCGCACTCGTGCTGCGCTCCTGGATGAGACCACCAATAGCATCTTCACCCTCACTGCCTGGCTCGAGGAGATTCAGGCATAGCGTCTAGCCGGACTTGGCCGGGGCGGCGTCATGCTGTCGCCTCCAGCTCGCGGCGGTGCACAACGCACCGCCCTACCATCCCTCATCTGGCATTTGACAGATCGGCCCTTCTTGCCTACACTGGATTGTCCCTGCATACCGGCGCACAGACCGGCCTGCATGCGCGCCCCTCTGCCGCTGGTGGCGCCCGGGCCGGGCACTCGTACCGGCAGTGCGGATCATTGATTTCCCACTCCAGCATACGAGACCACGTGAAAGGACCTGAACGTGACACAACCGACTTACCA
>CBDUWJ010000055.1:0-10478 GCA_965370895.1 uncultured Anaerolineae bacterium
TGGCCGCGCCCGGGGGGTACTGCTGTTCGACGCCGTGCGCGCCGTTGCGCTGGCGACTTGGCCAACACACAGGAGGAGTAGATGGATATCGAGCCGAGAAAGGTTCTTCGAGTCATCGAGCCACAGACTGCCTTGGAGGGGGCGGGCGTGAGGCTCAAGCGCAGCATCGGTACTAGAGCGTTGGACTATGTGGATCCGTTCCTGCTGTTCGATCACTTTGGATCGGATAACCCTGACGACTATATCGCCGGGTTTCCCATGCATCCCCACCGGGGAATCGAGACCGTGACCTATATGCTCGCAGGCGTGGTCGACCATCGCGACAGCCTCGGCAATGTGGGCAGCATCGGGGCAGGCGACGTACAGTGGATGACAGCCGGGCGTGGCATTATGCACGAGGAGATGCCCCAGTCGCACGACGGTGAAATGGCGGGATTCCAGTTGTGGGTCAATCTGCCCGCCAATCTCAAGATGACCCGACCACGGTACCAGGAGATCGCCTCCTCTCGGATTCCAGAGATAACCCGTGGGGACGGGGTGAGAGTCCGGGTAATTGCGGGGACCGTGGACGGTACGTCCGGTGCCGTCACCGAGATCGCTGCGGATCCGACCTACCTCGACGTTTCGATCCCCGCTGATGGCTCATTCAGCCAACCGATAGAGAGAGGCCACTCGGCCTTTGCCTACGTGTTCGAGGGTGCCGGGGAATTCGGTATCACCGCCGAAGGGAATGGCGACACCGTCCCCAGTCCAAAGCTGGTCGTCTTTGACCAAGGCAACTGTGTTGAGGTCCGCGCCACAGAGCAGCCTGTTCGATTCCTGCTCATCTCAGGCCGGCCCTTGTATGAGCCGATCGCCAGGTACGGGCCCTTTGTTATGAACACCACAGAGGAGATCGAACAGGCGCTCCGTGACCTGCGAGATGGCACATTTGTGAAGTAGGGCTCGACGCAGCGAGCCCCCTGATCTCCGCTCAGCCGCTGGTGAGACCGGGTGAAGGGCGAGCCAGGCACTCTGAGCAGTAGCACTCGTTCCCATTCCGTTGCAGTTACAAGCTTGATCCTATTTGACCCCACACGCCTTCTGAGGTATAATGCGCGCGTGGGGCTCAGGCAGTCTGCGTGATGCCGTGCCGTACATGGTCCGACTAGCCAGATCCGGTCCGCCGCATCTTTGCCGCAGTTGGGCCCAATCCAGCGGGGCGTAGCGCAGTCCGGTAGCGCACTTGAATGGGGTTCAAGTGGTCGCCCGTTCAAATCGGGCCGCCCCGACCACGAGGACGATGGTCGATGGCGTAGTGCTGTCGGCCATTAGTTTATCCACAGCACATGTTTGGGATTGAGGGAGGCATGGGATTGCTCATGCCCAGGAGGTAGGAGAGGCGCCGTCGAGACCGATCTATGCAGAGAGATTCGTCGTGGACGAGACCAGGTTGGCGCTTTCTCGGAGTTGAGAAACCGGTGGACAGCGTTGTTCATGAGTGTGAGCATCTAACACAAGAGAATGTGGCATTTCTGGAAAAGATCGAGGGCTGCCTGGGCATCCTTGCTGATCTGAGCAGGGCGGACGTGCTGATATACTGTCTGCTCACCGCCGAGCAGGCGGTGGTGGTGTCCCAGGCCAGGCCCCATTCGATACTGCCCATACACAGCGAGTCGTTGGTGGGGCGCAAGGTATCTTTTTCTGATGAGCCAGGCGTCCTCCGGGCCCTGGCAGAGGGTGATCGAGGGTTCACGCAGGTCCGCCGGGGGCACGGACGCCAGCGATCGTCTGCCAAGCAGGCGCCTATCGTTCAGGAGACCTATCCGGTCCGGGGAACTGATGGGCGGGTGATAGCAGCTGTTTGTGTCGAGACGAATCTCATCGAGCACGAGCGCCATCGCCGTCGCAGCAAGGTGTTTCAGCGATCGCTCAAGCAATTTCAGGAGATGGTCCTGGCTGGTGAGTTGCGCCACCCAGACCGCTTGACGCCATTTGCGGAGCATGATGGCGTCATGGTGATAGACGCGCAGCATCGTATCCAATACGTCAGCGGCATCGCCACCAGCATGTACCGCAAACTGGGGTACGTTGGTAATCTGCTCAAGCGGCATATCGAAGACCTGGAGTTGGATGATACCGGCCCGGTCCTGGAAGCGCTGGACAAGAACGAGTGTTTTGAGAGCGAGATCCAGGTTCGCGATCTCATCTGGGTCAAGAAGGCCATGCCCCTGTTCTCCTCCGGAAAGGGGCAGCGCCGGCGTCTTCGGGGGAGAGAAGCGCCCCGGCGGCTACTGGGCGTCCTGGCAACCATCCACGACGAAACTGACCACCGCCGCCAGGAGGAGGAACTCCGGGTCAAGGTAGCGATGATCCAGGAAGTCCATCACCGGGTCAAGAACAACATGCAGACCATCGCTTCCCTGCTGCGGCTTCAGTTGCGTCGAGCCGAGTCAGAAGAAACCCGCCGAGCGCTGCAGGAAGGCATCAACCGCATCCTGAGTGTGGCGGTGATCCACGAGTTTCTGGCCCATCAGGATGCCAGGGTGATCAATGTCAGGGACGTGAGCCAGCGGATCATCAACCAGATCCGGGAAAGCGTGTTGGACCAGGACAGAGGAATCCGCCTGGATCTACGTGGGCCGAACATCTATTTGCCCACGCAACCAGCCACAGTCTGCGCCCTGGTGATCAACGAACTGCTCCTGAATGCGCTGGAGCACGGCTATGAGCGGCAGGAGGGGGGCACCGTCAGCGTCAATCTGCACGACGACGGCGACCAGATCACCATCTCAGTCGACGACGATGGAGCCGGGTTGCCTGAGGACTTTGACCTGGCGCAGACAGACAGCCTGGGCCTGCAAATCGTCAGTGCCTTGGCTCAGGGCGATCTAAAGGGAGATTTCGAGCTTTGCGGCAGGGACAAGGGAGTCTCGGCCATTGTAACGTTCCCCAAACACACCAGAGGAGGCGAGTAATGGCAGAACGGACACGTGTAATAATCGCGGATGACGAGTCGATCATCCGCATGGACCTGCGAGAGATGTTGACCAATCTGGGGTATCTGGTCATCGGCGAGGTGGGCGACGGGCGAAGTGCAGTCAATTTGGCTCGGGAGCTGAGGCCCGATGTCGTGGTCATGGACATCAAGTTCGAGGGAGACGATTTCGACGGCATTGATGCTGCGCGCGTGCTGACGGAGGAGAAGCTCGCCCCCGTATTGCTCTTGACGGCGTACAGCCAGCGGGAGTTGGTGGTGCGGGCCCGGGAGGCCGGGGTCGTCGGCTATCTGGTCAAACCCTTCCGGGAGGCGGACCTGGTCCCGGCCATCGAGGTGGCGCTGGCGCGGTTCGGCGAGTTCCGGACTATGGAAAAGCAGGTCGGCGATCTGGAGGATACCCTGGAAACCCGCAAGTTCGTGGACCGGGCCAAAGGTATCCTCATGGACACCCAGGATCTCAACGAGGCGGAGGCCTTCCGCAGGATCCAGAAGATGAGCATGAACACCCGCAAGCCGATGAAGGATGTGGCCGAAGCCATCATCCTGGCACAGCAGACCCAGCAGCAGCAGGTTCCTTGAGGCAATACTGGCAAGGACAGCCAAGGCCCAGCCCCTGCCTTCTGGTGGGGGCTTTTGCGTGTCAGTCGCGCCATCCGCGGGTCTTGGGCGCATGCGGCTGTCGTGGTATAATCCAGGCAGATCACCGACGGAGGTGAAAGGGATGAAACAATTGCTATCGGGGAACGAAGCAGTGGCTCGGGGGGCGTGGGAGGAGGGCATCCAGGTTGCCTCGGCATATCCCGGTACCCCCAGCACCGAGATCCTGGAGAACTTTGCCAGGTATCCCAACGTTTACGCCGAGTGGGCGCCCAACGAGAAGGTGGCTGTGGACGTGGCCGTGGGGGCTGCCTATGCTGGCCAGCGGGCACTGGCGGCCATGAAACACGTGGGTGTCAACGTGGCAGCCGATTCTGTTTTCTACGCCTCGATGACAGGCATGGAGGCCGGTCTGGTCATCGTCACCGCTGACGATCCAGCCATGCACTCCTCGCAGAATGAGCAGGACAACCGGCGCTATGCCAAATTCGCCCGCATTCCCTGCCTGGAGCCCTCGGACAGCCAGGAAGCCAAGGACCTGGTCGGCGCTGCCCTGGACCTCAGTGAGAAGTTTGACACACCGGTCTTTTTGCGGCTGACCACCCGCATCTGTCACTCCAGCACACCAGTGGAGCTGGGCGACCAGAAGCGTGTGCTCTCCGCACGCGACAAGTTCCCCCGCAACCCGACCAAGTATGTCATGGTGCCAGGCCATGCCCGAAGAAAACACCCAGTTGTCGAGGAGCGGATCCGGCAACTGGCTGTTTTTGCCGAAACGTTTCCGTTCAACCGTGTGGAATGGGGTGATGGAGCCGGTGAACGACACCCGTATGGCATCGTCACCTGTGGCGTAGCCTACCAGTACGTCAAGGAGGTCTTTCCCAACACCTCCATCCTGCGTCTGGGGATGACCTACCCGCTGCCACCCAACCTCATTCGGGACTTTGCAGCAAAGGTTGAGCGGCTCATTGTGATCGAGGAGTTGGACCCCTTCCTGGAAGAAGAGATCAGGTTGATGGGCATCGAGTGTGAGGGCAAGAGCATTTTCCCCATGTGCGGCGAGTTCGACCCCCGTGTGGTGCGCGAGAGCTCCATCGAGGCTGGGCTGCTGCCGGAATCGGACCGCGTGCCGCTGAAAGAGCTCGACAAGCCGGAAATCGCTTCCCGGCCGCCGGTCCTCTGTCCTGGTTGTCCCCACCGCAGCGTATTTCACGTACTGAACAAGCGGCGCGTGCCGGTTGCAGGCGACATTGGTTGTTACACACTGGGCCTGTTGCCCCCTCTGTCAGCTATCCATACCTGCGGCTGCATGGGCGCCGGTATCGGCGTAGCGCATGGCGCGGCCCAGGCCGGCGTTGGCGAGCGAATGGTTGCCGTCATCGGCGACTCGACATTCTTCCACTCGGGCATGCCGGCCCTGGCCAATGTGGCCCACAACGGGAGCAACGTGGTGACCATCATCCTCGACAACCGTGTCACCGGGATGACCGGTCACCAGCACAACCCCAGCACCGGATACACTCTGCAAATGGAGGAAACACCACCGATAGAGCTGGAACCTCTGGTTCGGGCCCTGGGTATCGAGCGGGTCAAGACCGTGCCAGCCTTTGACGTTAAGGCCCTGGACGAAACGATGAAAGCATTTCTCAAAGCCGACGGCCCCAGCGTGCTCATCGCGCGGGACCCGTGCGCGCTCTTGCCCGAGGCGCGCAAGCAGTGGATGCCGCTGGAGATCGTGGCCGACAAGTGCAACGGCTGTACCATGTGCTTCCGCATCGGCTGCCCGGCCATCCTCAAGAGCGATGAACTGGACGATAAGACGCAGCGGCCCAAGGCGCTCATCGATCCGCTGCTTTGCACGGGCTGTGAGGTGTGCGCCCAGGTGTGTCCCTGGGATGCCATCCTGTTCCGTGACCAGATGGAGGCGGCGCACAAAGATGACGCTGCGATAGCGTGCGAGGTGTCGTGACATGAACAAGAGCTACAATTTCCTGCTGGCTGGCGTTGGTGGTCAGGGGACCATCCTAGCCAGCAACGTGTTGGCCGAGGTGGCATTGGCAGCGGGATTCGACGTAAAGAAATCGGAAGTGCACGGCATGGCCCAACGGGGTGGCAGTGTAAACACCCACGTCCGCTGGGACGCCGAACAAGTCTATTCCCCCCTGATCGGCCTGGCCGAGGCAGAGTTCTTGCTGGTCTTTGAGCGAGCCGAGGCCCTTCGCTACGCCGAGTACCTGAAACCGGGTGGTAGTGCCATCGTCAACCAAGACACAATCGAGCCGATCACGGTGACCTCTGGTGGGGCCCACTACCCTACAGAGGCGGAAGTGCTGGCCGTCTATGATCAGATCGAAGGCCGCATCTACCTCGTCCCGGGCGCAGCCATCGCTCGAGATCTGGGCAACGCTCGCGCTGCCAACGTGGTCCTGATAGGCGCACTTTCAACCCTGCTGGATGTGCCGGAGGAAATCTGGCTGCAGGTCATCGAGGCGCGTGTGCCACCAAAGTACGTGGAGCTTAACCGCCAGGCGTTCCTGGCAGGCCGGCAGGCGGTGGCTGGCTAGGCGTCTCCGCCAACCAAGCGAGCCACCAACTAGGGAGCGCGACTGCCGCCGGCTGGTGTATGACTTGGTGTACGGCGTCGGAAAGGGGAGTGCGCTGAGGGTTGATCTCTGCGACGTAGGCACCGCTCTGCAGGGCTAGCAGCGGGAGCGATGCGGCTGGGTGCACCACCGCCGACGTACCGACGACCAGCATCATCTGGCAATGCTGGACGGCGGCTATGGCCGCCTCCAGCGACTCGCCCGGCAGCGATTCACCGAACCACACGACATCCGGCCGGGCCAGCGCTTCACAATCGGGACAGCGTGGGGGGATCTCTGGCAGCGGGACCGTGCGCTCTTCCCAAGAAGGACGGCAGCCCCTGGTGCAGCGCATTCTCCAGATATTGCCGTGGAGCTCCACGATGTGGCGACTACCGGCCAGGCCATGCAGCCCGTCCACGTTCTGCGTGATGAGGACGAAATCGTCAAAGTGACGTTCCATTTCGACCAGGGTGCGATGTGCAGCGTTGGGCTGGCAGATGCCGATCAAGCTCCGGCGCCAGTCGTACCACTCCCACACCAAACGGGGATCAGCCCTGAAAGCATGGGGGGTGGCCAGGTCCTCGGCACGATAGCTGCGCCACAAGCCACCTTTGCCGCGGAATGTGGGCACGCCGCTTTCCGCCGATATGCCAGCGCCGGTCAATACCGCTATGGACCGGATCTCCCGTGCAGGGATGTTCATGTTCAGACTCCTCTTCCCAAGACTTGACCGCGAAACTCCGACAGGCACTCATACTGTCAGGAGGCTGATGGACCTTTGTCTGGCTTGAGCATCGCACCAGAAGTGCGGCACAGGATCTATGTGGTGGCTGTGACAGGTCCCATTATACGCCTAAAACGCGTCGCTGACAAGCAGGGTTAGGCAGTCTCACCGAAACCCGGTAGCTTTGAGCTCCGCCGTGACGCATCCGCGCCACTCGTCGTCCACGAGGCGAGGGATGGTCAAGCACCAGGGCATGACGCTCTGGGAACAGTAAGGTAGCGTTCGATTCTTGCCTATCTGGGCAAGGGTATGTTATACTGTCAGCAGCACCGCACAATCTGGATTCAGGAGACTGCTCGGCAGTCACCGGCCAGCGCCCGGGCCGGAACGCAACCCCATGATGGAAACATTCTTTGGATGGACGTTCTCTGCGATAGAGAAAGGAGGCATCTAGTCCGTGAATGAAGTGCCGGATCGCAACCTGGCGATGGAATTGGCCCGTGTCACCGAGGCCGCAGCGATGGCCGCGGCTCGCTGGATGGGGCGGGGCAACAAAGAGGCAGCCGACCAGGCAGCCGTAGACGCCATGCGCCTGGTTCTCAGCACGGTGGACATGGATGGTGTGATTGTCATTGGCGAGGGCGAGAAGGATAAAGCGCCCATGCTCTACAACGGTGAGGTGATGGGCAATGGCCAGCCACCCAAGGTCGACATTGCCGTAGATCCCATTGATGGCACTACCATCCTATCCCTGGGCCGTTCGGGTGCCCTGGCCGTAGTTTCGCTCTGCGAACGGGACACCATGTACGATCCCAAGCATATCCTCTATATGGACAAGATCGCCGTGGGGCCGCAGGCAGCGGGCGTGATCGACATCGACGCCCCGGTGGACGTAAACCTGCGCAACATCGCCAGGGCCAAACACAGGGATATCGATGATCTTACGGTGATCATTCTCGATCGCCCCCGCCATGCCGACCTGATCCGCCAGGTGAGGGAAATTGGGACACGTATCCGGCTCATCAGCGATGGGGACATCGCTGGCGCGCTGATGACGTCCATGCCAGATACGGGGATTGACGTGCTGATGGGTATCGGTGGCTCGCCCGAGGCGGTTGTAGGCGCCTGTGCACTCAAATGCATAGGCGGCGACATGCAGTGCAAGTTATGGCCGCGCGACGACGAGGAACAGGCACTGGCCGTCGAAGCTGGCGTAGACCTGGATCAGGTCTTGACGATAGACGATCTGGTCAGCGGTGAGAATGTGTTTTTTGCGGCTACGGGCATCACAGATGGTGAGCTGCTCGACGGCGTGCGCCTCTTTGGCGGTGGCGCCAGGACGCACACACTGGTCATGCGGTCCAAATCCGGTACAGTACGCTTTGTTGAGGCCAGCCACCGCTGGGACAAGCTCATGGAGTTCAGCCAGATCCGCTTTGACTGACTTCCATAGGGTGCCATGGACCCGCGCGCTCAGGCCAGCTCGCCAGATGCGGCGATGCGCGGAGCGGGCGATACCCCACCACGGAAATTGGCTGTGGATGACCCTCAGCAGGATCAATTTGACGTCTTGGAAGTTCCATGCTATAATTGGCAGGCCTGTGAGACATCATCGATCGCTGCTGTGTTCATTCGCTTTCCTTGCGTGCGCTTCTGACCAGCCTGGAACCCATCTGATTTGAGGTATGTCTGCCACCGGGAATCGTCACGGCTTCTCTTTGTAGCCGGCTATCTCCCGAAAGCCAGTTTGCTGTCGCAGGCAAAGCATGACCCATCCGATGTACGAGAAGCTCGCCGTTCTGCGCAAATACCGTGGCTTGTTGGCACAGGAGATTGCCTGGAGATCCAGCAGCAGGCGTCCTCGGTAGCCTGCATTTTGCTTGACCTCAAGCCAGCTCTTCAGATTCTGATATGTACATAACAGCACCCTCACGCGTGAACAGTTCCGTCCTTAGGGGTACCAGGTCGAGGTGATGCGTCGCCATCATCCTTGCCCTGGCGCAAGTGTTCCCCTGGACGTGGGCCCAGTCCCGAGACATGGTATATGTCAATAGAAAAGTGTGTGGAGAGAAGAAGTGAATATAGTTGAACTAGAGATCAAGACGCTCAACGAATTGCAGGACATGGCTCGTGAGCGTGACATCAGCGGGTATAGCCGTCTCAAAAAGCACGACCTGGCGATGCGCTTACTGGAAGATGAGGCCAGAAGCCAGGGATTGCTCTTTGGAGGTGGCATCCTCGACATTGTCTCAGATAGCATCGGATTCCTCCGCTCTGGCGACTTGCTCCCCAATTCGGATGATGTTTACGTCTCCCAGTCGCAGATCCGTCGCTTTGGCTTGCGGGCTGGAGACACGGTGCTCGGTCAGGTCCGACCGCCCAAGGAGAGCGAAAAGTACTTTGGGCTGCTGCGGGTCGAGGCCGTCAACAACATGGACCCGGAACGGGCAAAGCGGCGACCCTGGTTTGAGCGGTTGACGCCCATTTTCCCCACAGAGCAACTCCTGCTCGAATCGGGCCAATACCCCTTGTCCACGCGCTTGCTAGATCTGTTGTCGCCTATCGGGCGGGGGCAGCGTGGTCTAATCGTGTCACCACCCAAGGCGGGCAAGACGACGATCCTGCAGCAGATCGCCAACGGCATCACAGCCAACTACAATGATCTGCATTTGATGGTTGTGCTCATTGGAGAGCGACCGGAGGAGGTGACCGACATGGCCCGGTCGGTGGAGGCAGAAGTCATGGCTGCCACCTTTGACGAGCCGGTGCAACACCATGTGCGTGTTGCTGAGATGGCACTTTCGCGGGCCAAACGCCTGGTCGAAGTCGGACGGGATGTGGTCATCCTGGCCGATTCTGTCACCCGTCTGGCGCGAGCCTACAACCTGGTCGTGCCCCCCAGTGGCCGAACGCTCTCAGGTGGTATCGATCCCGCCGCCCTCTACCCGCCCAAACGGTTCTTTGGTGCAGCGCGCAACATAGAGGAAGGGGGAAGCCTGACGATCATCGCCACTTGCCTCGTGGACACGGGCAGCCGCATGGACGACGTGATCTACGAGGAGTTCAAGGGCACCGGCAACATGGAGATGCATCTCAACCGCAAGCTCGCCGACCGGCGGCTCTTCCCGGCCATTGACATGGAGCGTTCGAGCACCCGACGGGAGGAGTTGCTCCTGAGCAAGGATACGCTCGCCCGGGTGTGGACACTGCGGCGCATGATCGATGCTCTGGGTGGTGGAAGTGAAGCCGTGGAACCTGTTTTAGACCGTATGAACAAGACCCGGAGCAATGCCGAGTTTCTGTCTAGCCTGAGCCGCAATGTCTAGCAGGCTCACGTATTGGCCGGTAGCCATCCTGGCCGAGTTGCCCGCTTGACCAGAGATGGGTGGGATTCTGTCTGGCAAACCCCGTGCAGAGGCTGATTCCGCGGCCGAAACACGCGCTGCTCTGCGGTTTGGAGGCGAGATTCCCCTGTGGTATAATCACCAGGCCGCTACGATGGTCGGAGTGGGCGCTCTTACGTGAAGCAAGCGACTAAAGTCGCCACTACGAACAGGAATTTGCGGTGTACGCATAATGGTTCGCGCCGCAT
>CBDUWJ010000056.1:0-10446 GCA_965370895.1 uncultured Anaerolineae bacterium
ATAACTCTCGACCAGACTACTTGACAAAAGAACAAGATATCTGGTATAATAGATAGAAGTAGACAGTGACAGCATGAGCTACGGCTTCCGGTCAGGTAGCGGGCAAATGGTCAGATCGGGCAGGCCGCTCGGCCGGAAAGTCATGAGCTGCTCGGTACATACACACCATTCAGGTTTGTCCTGAGTGACCACATCGGTAGGGACGTACTGATCATCCTCCGCCCAACTCGGGAGATGAAGGGAGGACCGGCAATGTGGGAGCAACGAATAGATGCAAACGGGACTGGGGTGTTGGTCGTCATTCCCGCCTACAACGAAGAGGAATCCATAGGAGAAGTTGTCAAGGGCGTGCACCGCCACATGCCTCTGGCAGACATCATCGTGGTTGATGATGGCTCATCTGACAACACAAGCCGCCGTGTTATCAGGTCTGGCGCCGGCTTGCTGCGCTTGCCGTGCAACTTCGGCGTGGGCGCAGCGCTGGAGGTAGCGCTGAGATATGCCGAGAGCATGGGCTACTCCTACGCCCTGCGGCTGGATGCAGATGGACAGCACGATCCACGGGACGCCCTTCGCTTGCTGCATGCGGTCAGGCGAGGTGAGGCTGACGTATCGATCGGATCTCGTTTCTTGGGGGTTCGATCGCCAGGCCTGCACCGGAATCATCAAATCACGCCAGCTCGGGTCTTGGGCATCAAGGTCTTTGCCACCCTGGTGTCGCTTCTCATCGGTCAACCGATTTCCGATCCCACGTGTGGGCTGCGCTGTTTCAACCGCCAGGCCATGCGCTATCTCGCGCGGCACCACCCCCAGGACTACCCAGAGGTTGAATCGGTGGTGGCTCTGCATCGTGCCGGTTTTCGGCTGAAAGAACTGCCAGTTGCATCCCATCCCCGCACTGGTGGGGTGAGTTCTATCAGCACCTGGAAAGCGGTTCTCTATGTTTTCCGGGTCATGCTGGCCGCCTCGATCGCTGCCGTGAGGAGCTTGCCTGACAAGCTCCCGGAGGAAAAGCCCTATGTCGCCTAGAACGCAAGTGTTTGGGATTGTCATCATTGTCTTGGCGCTGGTTCTAATTGTGGAACTGGTTCGTCGCCGGAAGCTACGAACGGCCTATTCCCTTCTGTGGTTGTTCACCGGTCTCCTGGTGCTTGTTCTTGCCCTGTGGACAGATCTGGTGGAGAGCCTGGCTCGACTGTTGGGTGTCGGGTCTCCGGGATCAATGCTGTTCGCGGCCGGCATTCTATTCGCCCTCCTCATCTTGTTGGAACACAGCCTTTCCCTCAGCACGGTGTGGTATGATAACAAGTGCCTGGCCCAGGAGATGGCTCTCCTGGAGAGGCGGATTCGCCAGCTTGAGGCGCATATCGAAGACGTACCACAGGCATTGCCATGGATACTGCAGTCGGAGTTCAGTGCGGATCCAACCTCTGAGGAGGGGATCCTTGAATCGAGCATGTAGCAGGATCCTGGCCATTGGGCTGGACGGGGCCACCTTTGACTTGATTGGGCCTTGGGCCCAGGCGGGTGAGCTGCCCACTTTTCGACGTCTCATGGCCGAGGGGGCATACGGCTCGCTGCGCAGCACCATCCCCCCCATGACCGCGCCTGCCTGGACGTCGTTTATGACTGGGAAGAATCCAGGTAAACATGGTCTATACGATTGGATCTATCGGCACAGCAACAGCTACGACGTTTCCCCTGTGACTGCTGCTCATTGTAAGGAGCCAACGCTGTGGTCGCTCCTCGGCAGTGCGGGCCGGCGGGTTTGCGTATTCAACGTGCCCATGACATACCCTCCTACGCCTGTGAATGGGGTGATGATCTCCGGCCTGCCAGCCCCTTCTACCCAGGTGACCATCACCTACCCTTCCGACCTGTTGGAAAAGATTGAAAAGGAAGTGGGTGAGTACCTTCTATACCCCGATCCCGGTCAAGCCTATTCAGACCAGGGCGTGGACGCCTTTCTGGATGACTTGTATCGCACCACAGATACCCGCATGCGGGTGCTGGACTACCTGCGCGCCCGGGAAGACTGGGATTTCTGCATGGTGGTTCTTAACGGTACTGATACGGTGCAGCATGCCATGTGGAAATACATGAGTCCCGATCATCCGCTGCACGATCCGCGCCGCCGGGAGAAGTATGGTGATGCCATCCTGAGCTACTTTCAGTACGTGGACAGGGCTTTGGATCAGATCGTCGGAAGCCTGGATGACAATACCACGCTGGTACTGATGTCCGATCATGGGTTTGGACCCTTTCACAAGTTCATACACCTCAACAACTGGTTGCGCCAACAGGGGTGGCTCCAGATCAAAAGCACGCCCAAAGCCTCGATCAAGTCCATGCAGTTCAAATTGGGCTTTGCGCCGATGAAGATCTACGACCTGCTGATGCGCTTTGGTTTGGGCGCCCTAAAACGTGAAGTGGTGCGTGGAAAGGGACAGGGTTTGCTCAGGAAGCTGTTCCTCTCCTTTGACGACGTGGACTGGCAGCGCACCGCAGCCTATGCATTGGGCAATGTCGGGCAGATCCGCCTCAACGTTCGAGGACGGGAACCGTTTGGTCTCGTAGAACCTGGAGAGCAATACGAAGCAACCCGCGACGAGATCATGGCTCGCCTGAGGGAACTGCGTGATCCCCAGACCGGCGAGCGGGTGGTGGAAGCGATTTATCGCCGTGAGCAGATCTATTGGGGCCACAACGTGGACCAGGCTGCTGACATCGTCTTCATCCCTACACGAATGGAGTACTTTGGGTTCGGCGAATACGAGTTTGGTACGAATGAAATCATCGAGAGTGTGAAGCGTGGCATCTCGGGCACCCACCGGCTCAACGGGATGGCTCTGCTGTGGGGTAGAGCGATCTGCGCCGGCGGCCATCTGAGGGATGCCCAGATCCTTGACCTGGCGCCAACCATCCTACATCTCATGGGGCACAGCGTGCCCCATGACATGGACGGTCGGGTTCTCACTGAAGCCCTGAGTCCAGAGTACGCTGAGGTACGGCCGGGCGACGATCTGCCATCAGCCGCAGCTTTGCCCCCGCCATCGACCGCAGCAGACGACGTCCTTTCCGCTGAGAATGCGGAGCTCATCGTCGAGCGCCTGCGCGGGCTGGGTTATGTTGGGTAGAGGCTGCTGCCTGTGAAGATCGTCAATGCATTCACCGTGGACCTGGAGGATTGGTTCCAGGGTCTTGGCAGTACGAATCCCCCGCCAGAGACGTGGTCTACGTACGAAGCGCGACTGGAGAGTAATGCGAATTGTCTACTGGCTCTGCTTGACGAATATGATGTGACGGCGACGTTCTTTGTCTTGGGCCACGTGGCGGACCAGTATCCTGACCTGATCCGTGCGATTGATGCCGCCGGCCACGAGATCGGCGTGCACGGTTATTGGCACAACATGGTTCATCGTCTTGGGCCAGAGCAATTCGCTGCAGAACTGGACCGGGTTATCGAGGTACTGACACCCCTGGTGAGCCAGCCGATCATTGGTCACCGTGCACCCTACTTTTCCATCAATGGTCATTCGCTCTGGGCGCTCGATGTCTTGCGAGATAAGGGGTTTCGTTACGACAGCAGCTTCTTCCCCACTCGAAACATGCTCTACGGCTATCCAGAGGCCCCCCGGTATCCTTGCCGCGTGGGAAAGGGGCAGGGCCTGATGGAATTCCCGGTCTCCACCGCACGCTGGCTGGGCATCAACTGGCCCATTGGTGGCGGCTTTTACGTACGGGCGTTGCCGTACATTGTCATCCGGTCGGGGATCCGGCAGCTTCACAGCCGGGGACAGCCGGCGATCATGTACGTGCACCCTTGGGAGTTGGATACCGAGATGCACTACAACCAAGTCACAGTACGCGAACGAGTGGTCCACAGCCATGGTCGACGGGGCCTGACCAAGAAACTGGAGCGGCTGTTTGAGGACTTGACCTTTTCATCACTGCGAGATATTCTTGACCGCGATACGTGAGAGACAAGTACCCATGATTCTCGCCGAATGGTTGACTTGCCGAGTTTGCTTTGCTCAGACACTCACCGTCTGAGAGTCCCGGAGATGCCTTGCTTGATGTAGAACGGCGAGCAACTGAATCCGCCAAGAACGCCGAGACGACCACTACCGCGCCAAACTGGTCCAGTAGCCTCCTGGCTACCGGGCTCATTTTGGTGTTCGTGGCGGTCAGCTTTGGCCTGGTGGTCCACCTGCCCCTTCAAGCAGCAAGCTGGTTGACGTTTGTCGCTCTGGTGATTACACCAGGATATCTCCTGGGCGAGATCGTCACCTGGCGTCTGGATCTGGACTTGCTCGAAAGGCTGGCCCTGGCCATGCCCCTGGGTGTCTTTGTGATGGCTGTGCCGGGAATGGTGGCTATGCTGGGGCACATGACCATCCAGGAACTGACGACCGCCTGGACGCTGACCGTGGGCCTTTTGATCGTTGTCTGGCTGACCCATGGATTGCTGTTGCGAAAAAACTCATCCCGCTCCGTCTGCCCTCCGTGGAGGTGGGATGAGATCGCCATGCTGCTGCTGCTGGTTGCCGCCTTTGTCTACATGTTTCCCACCCTCTCCCTCTACAAAATGGACGGCGATGCCTATGCCGTCGCATCTTTCACTGCGGATGCGCTGGCGGGTGGTCCGATTAACGCCACGGAACCCATCCTGGGCACCGGAAGAAGCCTGGGTAGCATACGCATGGGACTCAATCAACTGCTACCCGTTTTCCATCTGTGGTCCTACTTGTCCCACATAGACCATATAGAGCTGACAGGCACGGCCTCTCGCTCCATGCTGGCCCTGTGGGCGATCCTGGCATCCTACATGCTGGGCAAGGCAGCCAGTGACGGCGCGCCTCGGGACCGGCGTCGCGTGGGCTTTCTGACGGCATCCATCCAGACGCTCGTCTTCCTCGCCGCACCCTTTTTTCGCCCTGACCACGTGGGTATCTTCTTTTTCGAGCGCATCAATGCCGACAAGTTTACGGTCACGGTTACGATGTTGCCGGTGGTCCTTGCCCTCGCTATCCGCTATCTGCGTACGGGGAGACGCGATGCGTGGATCGCCGCGGCTCTGTGCGCTTTTGCGGTGTCCAGCATACACGCGCTCATTGCCGCCATGTTGGCTCTGGCTATTGGGGCCTTTGGCGGGCTGCATCTTGTCCTCCATCTGCGCCACCGCGACGCCTGGATCCGCGTCGCTGGACTGGCGGCGTTGACGGCCATTGTGATGAGCTTACCTTTGCTTCAACTTGTCGAGGCGCGCAGCGGTGAGGCGCTGGCCCCGACCTATCCCTCAAGCTTTGATGGCTGGTCCATCGAGGAGAGACTCACACCGATCCTTCCCTTTCATATGATACGGAGCCTGGACGTCTATGGTCCGCTTCCCAATTTGGCATACCTGGATGCGGAACAGGTCAATACCCCGACTAACCCCTTTCTGGTCTGGCGCTTTGCCCTCAATATGCGCCGCCAACGCCTCATATTCTTCGATTTGAAGCACTACATCTCTGATCCCACCATAATCCTGGAGCCACCCTATTTGCTGGCCCTGTTGCTCCTGCCTGTGCTCCTGTGGCGGCTCCGTTCCCACCTGGGGGCTCAATTCGCACTGAGTACCTCTCTGGCCGTTCTGTTCGTCATGTTCAACCCCATTCTGACCCCGATCCTGGGATCGTTGGTTATGCCCTGGATACTCTGGCGCTTTGTCTGGCTCTTGCCCTACGCTCTGATCATCGCCCTGGTGGTGGACCGCCTGCTGGCTGCATTGGTCTGGGTCTTGACACGTCTGCCCGGGCTCCGATCTGCTAGAGCCGTGCTCTTGGCAGGTGCTTCGTTGTGCTTTGTGGTTCTCACCGCACTGCTTCTGCGGAACAACATCCGCGCAAATATCGAGGAGATGCACGCGCGGCGGGCCGCCCCCTTTGTCTATGCGACCCCCGAAAAGATCATGGCTCGTTTGCGGGGAGAAACTGCACACAGCGGTCCGGTCATGGTCATCGCCGATGGCAATCTCAGCGTGACCATCCCCGCTTTTGTCGGCAATGCCAACATCGTAGCCCACCGCATTCTGAGCACTGCCGAGATGTTTCCAGCGGACCAGCAACATCTGGCCCTGCAGCGTCACATTGACCAATACGACTTTCTCAATACACCCCTGCTCACACCCACCCACATCGGCATTCTGCAGCGGTACGGCATCCGTTATGTGGTCATACCTGGCGGAACGAGCTTGGATGCGCAACTCCGTCTCTCACCCCAGTGGTTCGAATGGTTGGTGGCTGACCAGGCCTACAACCTCTACGCAGTCCATCAAGCACCCACCGTCACCGAGAGTATCCAGGGGAATGCTGCCTTCATCGCGCGTGACTGGGCAACAGCGCGGGAACACTACGAGTCCGCTCTGGAGCAGGATCCCTATGACATGCTGGCCCTGCTGGGGCTGGCCGATATCTATCGCGTCGACGGGCAGTTCGACCAGGCCCTCGTGACGCTCGGACAGGCCCTGGCCAAAGCCAGCTCGAACTCGAATAGCGAGTTCGAGCCAGTCCTTCACTACCGCTTGGGCCAAGTCTACGCTGACATGGGTCAGGTGGAACGCGGTATTCGCGAGTTCGATCTTGCTCAGCAGGGAGCTCCCTCTGTGCTCCAATTCCACGCGTCTCTGGGTGACGCCTGCCTCAGCGCCGGGCGCCTCGAATGCGCTCAAGAGCAGTTGGAGGCCGCAGTGGATGCCCTGGGGTTGGTTGACGAGGCCCAACGGCTCACAATCCTGGCCGGTATCTGGCAGCAACGGAACTATGACGACCTGGCGCTTCCCCTATATGAACGGGCTGTGGCAATCAGGCCAAATGAACAGACTCAACTGATGTTGGCGGATGGCTATCGGCGGGCGGAGCAATTCGACAAAGCTGAGGACCTGCTCCAGACTCTGCAGCAAACGCATCCTCTTGCTGTCAACGTTAACTCCCATTTGCGCGTGGTCTTTGCGAGGGCTCGACTGAGGGCGGCCGAGGGCGAGATTGACCGGGCCGTTGCCCTGTTCCGTCGTGTCATCTGGCTGCAAGATCTACTGGGCCGCGATACCCGCGTCACTCGCCTGACCCTTGCTCAGACTCTGCTGGACGCCGATGGCGGCAATGGGGGAGATCGTTTGGATCAAGCGCGCAACGAGATCGAGGGGGTCTTGAGCCTGCAGTCTCACAACGCCGCTGCCTATGTGCTACTCGGCAACCTGTATCGCGCTCAGTACGAACCCACCATGGCGACCAAAGCCTATCAATACGCTCTGCAGCTTGATCCCACAGAGGCGGCTGCCTACACCTCCTTGAACGATCAACTCAGGCAGCAGGCTACTACTCCGGATGAGACCCTGGCACTCATGCAGAGAGCTGTGGATTTCAATCCAGAGCAGCCGATCCTTGCCCTCACTCTGGCGGACCAGTTGTGGCGCCTCGGTGACGTTGAGATGGCCATCACTTTGTATCAACAGGCTCTGGGCTGGTTCGAGCCCGGCGAGTCTTTCAGCATCGGACCACAGCCGACCGAGCGTACCCGGGCTCTGACGTATTCTCGGCTGGCAGCGTTGTACGAAGACCTCGGGCGGGTGGATACAGCCATGAACTACTATCATGCCGCTGTCACGGCTGCGCAAGGCCAGCCTTGGACCCGGGTCATGTTGGGTGATGCTCTGCGACGACGCGACCAGGCAACTGCTGCAGAGGATGCGTATCGCGCCGCCATTCAGACTGACCCTGCACAGGTCGATGCCTACTTGAGTCTAGCCAGTCTGCTGGCTGATCGCGGAGACCCGTCTGCCGCCTCCGATCTTCATGACCAGGCTCTGCGAGCCGCGCTGCTTGGCTCCAACTCAGCTCAAACCTCCAGGGCCTGGCTAGCCTTGGGCAATTTCTACAGCCAGGAGCTCCTATCGGCTCCCAACAACGATGCCTTGTTTGGATCCGGCGAGGACCCCGCCGCGGAGGCGAGTCCAGCGGATGCGCTCACACAAAAGACCCTCGCCGCCTACTACCAGGCGTTGGAGGCTGAGGAAAGCGTAGCTGGAGTGCGGGCGCTGGCCCGCCTGCATCAGGATTCGGGCGAGATTGAGGAGGCCATCCAGCTATACAACCAGAGGCTCGAACGGGGAGAGCAGGAAAGGTGGGTCCCCTCGCTGCTCGCCCAGTACTACGTGGGCTTGGGCGATGTCAATCTCGAGGGGCGTCAATGGCAGCAGGCCATGGCGGCTTACCGGCGCGCTGTTGACCTGGATGGTTGGTGGCCGGGGGCACGCCTGGCTTTGTCGCGGGGGTTGTCTGAGCAAGGAGACCAGGAAGGTGCGCTGGCCGAGATTCAGCGAGCCGCAGAGATCGCCCCAGGCTCTGTCGAGGCGCAGATAGCGCTCGCCGGCGCTTTTGACCAGCAGGGGGACGGAGAGAAAGCGCTGGCTATCCTGTGGGTCACTGCCCAGGCTCATCCTGGCAGCGTGCCCGCCAACCTCGCCCTGGCCCGCGCCTGGCAGGATCATTATCGTTGGGACATGGCTGAACAGAACTACCGTCAGGCCCTGACCATGGTGCCTGGCGACGCCGAGGCCTACGTGGGGCTGGCCAGCCTCGATGTTCGCCAGGCGCGTTACGACGAAGCTGAGGCTCTGCTACTCAAGGCCGTGCAAGTTGACCGTTACAATCTTGCTGCCTACCTTCAGTTGGGAGATTTGCTGGCGCGTCAGGCCCGCCACGCTGAGGCGTTGGATGTCTATCGGCAGGCTGCGCAGGTAGGACCCGACGACTGGCGAACCTACTTGGGGCTGGCCGGGGTCCACCGAGCTCTGGGCGAGCTGGAGCAGGCTGAGGATAACCTGCGGAAGGCTGCCGCCGTGGACGAGACGCCAGCCGCGCCCTTTCTCCAGTTGGCCAATCTGTATCAGGAGCAGAACAAGCCTGACCGGGCCGAGGGGGCACTGCTCTCGGCCCTGGCACGTCTGCCTGGAGATGCTGCCCTTCGCCAGGCGCTGGCCCAGTTCTATCAATCTACGGCTCCGGGCGACAAAGCCTTGACCCAACTGGGCCTGGCTGTGGAGGACAACCCCGATTCCATGGCGCTGCTGGTCAGTTATGCCAACTGGTTGCGGGTGCAGGGTCGCGTGGAGGAAGCTGAAGATATCTACCAGCACGCTGCGCAGACTGGGGAACCCAGTGGGATGGGGTATCTGGCTCTGGCGGCTGCCCGTCGGGCTCAGGGGCAGCGGGAAGAGGCCCTGGCGCTACTGGACCGGGCCATGGCCTATCGTGGTGAAGATGCGGGGTACTGGATTCAGCGGGGACGGTTGGAGATGCAACTGGGAGAGCAAGAGGCCGCGTTGGCCTCGCTGGAGCGGGCGACGGTCGGTGGGCCGGCGGAGGGCCGTACCTGGTATGCGCTGGGCAACGCGCTGTTGGCGCCGGGTGAGACCCAGGAGGCAGCCCAACGAGACGCTGGGATCGCGGCCCTGGAGAAGGCCATCGCCGTCGAGCCCGTGTACCTCCCGGCCCACGGTGCACTGCTAGATGCATACCAAGAGCTTGGGCAAAGCGAGCAGATGGCCAGAATCGTGACATTGGCGGAAGCGGCTGTCCCGGGGAGCCATCTGGTTCACCTGTATGCCGCTCGTCTCCTGGAGCACATGCAGTTGTGGGACAAGGCACGTGCGGCCTTGAACCAGGCCATTGCCAGGGCACCCGGCATCCCCGAGACCTACATAACGATGGGACAGCTAGAGCAGCAGCAGGGCAACCATGAAGAGGCCGTTTCCTGGTACAACCGGGCGATTGACATAGCCCCAGGCGATCAGCCAGCTCATCTGAACCTGATAGATTCGTTGCTCACCCAGGGTGACAGCCTTGAAGCGCTGGCGGCGACCGGTGGAGCCTTGGAAAAGCGGCCTGGCGATGGCGATTTGATGTTACGTCGCGGCCGAATCGAGCGAATCCTGGGAAGGTATGCTGAGGCTGAGTCGACCCTGCTGCAAGCCGCGCGCTTGAAACCCATCGATGACAGCATCCAGGCCGAGTTGGCGCTGCTTTACTTGGCCCAGGCCAAGTCCGAAAAAGCCATCGCTGCCTACAGCCAGGCACTAACACTCCGTCCGGACCGGCCCGCGCATCACCTGGCGCTGAGCCAGATTTGGTCAGCCCAGGGGCGGCCCGAATATGCACTCGCTTTGCTCAAGAATGCCCTGCCCCAGGTATCCCGTCCAGCTCCCCTGTATGTGGCTATGTCTACTCTGCACCTGCGCCGTGGAGATCCCGCGCTTGCCCAGGAGGTCCTCCAACAAGGGATTCAAGAGCTTGGTGAGGATATCCAGCTCCTCCAGGCATTGGCAGCCTACTATCAGTCCCAGGCCGATTTCGACCGGGCGGAAGAGGTCTATCGCCAGGCTGCGACGCTCTATCCTGAGCAGGC
>CBDUWJ010000057.1:0-10367 GCA_965370895.1 uncultured Anaerolineae bacterium
ACGAACCGCTTCGACGTCGAGCTCCTGGGCTATGAGATAGAGCTGCTGTAAACAGGTGTTGGGGCGCAAGCCGCAGACTGCAACCTGCCGCAGTAGGACTGCGTCCCAACATCTGATTGTGGTGGATGCCCCGAAGGAAATGTGGAGCAGATACCACAATCACAGATCGTATCCAGCAGACCCCCAGTTGTCCCCCGCAGTTGTGGGCCCTTACAGAAGATGCCTGCCTGGCCCACTCCAGCCCGAGTCGGTTGTTGGCGCGCTCCGGGCAGTGGATTGAGGCGATTACCACCCTTCCTGCGCGGGGTAGTGCCGCAGGTAGCCGATTGCCTGGTTGCTCTCCCCGTCCATGATGACCTCTAGCAAGCGCCCCTGAGCCACAGCGGGCACGTCAATCACCCGGACGTATTCGGCGTACGGCGCGCTTTCGGGGAGCAGATCGGCCAGTACGTTGGGTGATTCGCGGAAGAACCGCCAGTTGAACACAGTTTCACCCATGCCCGGATAAAGGGCCAGGGGGTAGATCTCTGCCTCGACCAGATCCTGGAAAAAATGCGTGCCGTAGGAAACCTCGGGCGCCGAGCCACCGTCCGATAGGCCGATCTCGATTAGCATGGCGGTGTTGTATATGTCCGCATAGGTCACCTTGACTCCCAGGTCAATATTGGTGCTCCCCCAGCGTCCCGGACCCATCAAGATGAAGGTTTTTTTCTCCAGCATCCGGTTCAGTTGCCCCACAACGCGTGCCAGTTGCAGCCGGGTCGTTTCGTCGGGCAGGTGAGTGTAGGCCTCGGGGTCTACAAAGACGAGGTGCCGGATGTGCTGCACCCGCCCATGGGGCACCAGACGGTCGGCCGTGAAGATGGTGTCCCAAGCGGACACGGCAGCCGGCACCTCCACGGACTGCCTCGATTCCTGGCTGGCCTGGGGACGGCACTGGAGCAAGTGCACGCGAAAGTCGGGCTGAGGATAGCCGGGCACGATGTCGGCGGTAAACTCGATGTCCACGTTGCGACCAAATCGGCTTGACAGCTCCCCCAGTATGGCCTTCATCAACGGGACAAACTGCGTCTTGGTTAGCAGGCCGTCAAAGGTCAAGACCAGGTCACGGGGCGATAGGCTGGGGTCGTAAGCGGGAGGTGGCTGTAAATAGTCCCCACGGTCCACCGAGACCAGCAGCCGAGCTGACGGAAAATCCATGCTCAGGAGGTCAGCCACAGACGCCATCTGGAACTCGTTCTCTGCCAGGTTGATCACCTCAGTGAAGTGTTGGGAATAGCGCCTGATCTCTGCAGCGCCCATCTCAGGCCGGAGATCAGGATGGCTGAGGGCGACCATCCGGGGATAGTCGTTGGATACCCGGTCCACGGCGCGGGTGCCCAGGCCCCACACCAGCCGCAGGAACCCATCCCTGCGGCGGATCTTGGGCGTCCAACGGAAGGGGTTGTAGCTAAAGGCCACACCCGCCAGGGTGGGGAAAAAGTAGTCGCCGTGGTGATCGCCTTGGACTTCTTGCAATAGGATGGCCATGCGCTCATCATAATCCAGCAGACCCATCTCCTGCCGGTAGATGAGCGCGTCCGGACTTAGGGTGCTGGCATATACCTTGGTGATGGCCAGGAGCAGGGCTTCCAGGTTTTCCTCAGGCGTCCCCTGGTTGGGGCAGAAGAAGCTGTCGTATTTGCCGGCGAAGGAGGTGCCAAAGTTGTCCTCCAACAAGCTGGATGAGCGCACGATCAGCGGGCGATTGCCGACCTTGGAGAGGACCTCCCGTATGCCCTCGACGAGATCATCGGTGAAGCGCCCACCGATAAAGGCCTCACGAGCGTGGGGATACTCGGCCTCGATCTCTTCCCTCGTTTTGTACTTCTGGTCATGCAAGAAGTGCAGGTCATTGAGCGACATAAAGTCGTAGAAGACGTCCGCGCCAATAAAGTAGGATTCGGGGATGACTAGGCGGCTGCGAATGTCCATATCCTGGTTGGCCTCGTCGAGATTGAGGATCTTCCAGGCCAACATCATGCCGGCTGCCTTGCCCCCGATCTTGCCCCGGCCGATGCGCCGCTGGCGTATGGCCTGCAGGTCGGCGACGGAGAAGAGGTCTTTGGCGATGCCCACAAACCCCAACTGATCGCTGATCAGACCCTTGGTCAGCACGACGACGATCTCGCGCAAGTGGTGTCTCACTCTGGCCCGCTGCTCGGGCGGCAGGGCCTCGTAGGCCTCTCCCCGGGAAAAGAGCATGTCCCAGGGAGCCAGTTCGGGGTTGAAGGTCAGGAATACATCGTCCGCGGGCACCCGCTTGGCGAGCACGTCGCGGACGATCTGTTCGAACAGGGAATGGGGCTCGTTATGAGCAAAGTAGAAATCGGTCAGGTTGTCGCGAAAGTGGGCCACACGCCTCTGCCACGCGTCTTCTGATTCCTCGACCAGGGGGTCCTTCAGGCCCTCACGCCTTTGGGACCGCATGGCCTTGCTCTTGACCTCCTGCTCCAGGTCGCTGGGGGAGATAACCCCCCGAGCGTACAGCTCACTACGCATATGCTCCCGGATGGTGGGCGCCAGGATAGGGTACTGGCTGAGCTCCAGATAGAGCTCCAGAACTTTGGGCAGCGCTTCCGGGTCGAATGTAATCATGTATGGCCTCCTCAGCGCGGATGCAAACGAGCACCATCTCCGCGATGGTGCTCGCCGTTGGGTCCCGTTGGTAGCGGATACGGGGTTCGAACCCGTGTCTCTGCCTTGAGAGGGCAGTATCCTAGGCCCCTAGACGAATCCGCCCTGTTTCCAACACTGGTGCTATTGTACCAACTGCCCGCGGTATTGTCAAATCGCCAACGCTGAAAAGGACATCGGGGTTGCGCTGCCGGGTAGGCCATTGCTCCGGTCTCGCGGTTGGAACCCATTGCCACCATTCGCCTGTCTGTCCCCTAATAGTCCCAGGCAGAGTTGTCTTTCCTCTTGCTCTGCGGTATAATGGAACCCGCCAAGGACACGGCTCCATTCTGCAGGCAGGAGGTCGACTTGAAGATCGGTTTTGTCCAGTTTGCCCCGGTCCTGGGCGACGCCGGGGCAACGATGCAAAGGATCGGTCGCCTCGTTTCTCACTGTGCCGAGGCTGATCTTTTGGTGCTGCCGGAGTTGTGCAATTCCGGCTACAACTTTGAATCGCCCCAGCAAGCCTGGGATACATCAGAGGAGATCGCTGGTAGCGTCTTTGTTGGCTACCTGGAGGCTCTGTGCCAACGACACAATCTCTACATAGCCTCCGGTTTCAACGAGCGGGATGGCGAGCGCCTCTACAACACAGCGGTTCTGGTTGGCCCCCAGGGCTACCTGGGCAAGTACCGCAAGTTGCACTTGTTCCTGAACGAGCAGGACTACTTTGAGCCTGGCGACGTGGGCTTGCCCGTTTTTGACATCGGGTCGTGCAGAATCGGGATGCTGGTCTGTTTTGACTGGCTGTTCCCCGAAGTCTGGCGCATTCTGGCCCTGAAAGGGGCCGACATCATCTGCCACCCCTCGAACCTAGTCTTGCCCGGACTGGCCCAGGGCGCCGTCCCCATCCGTGCCCTCACCAACCGTATCTACGTCGTGACGGGCAACAGAATCGGAACCGAAGGGGATCTCTCCTTCACCGGCATGTCGACCATTGCCAGTCCTCGGGGTGACGTCCTCGAACAAGCCTCACCTTCAGAAGAGCAGGTAGGCCTGAGAGACATAGATCTCAGCCTGTCCCGGGATAAGAACATCAGTCCCCGAAACAACGTCTTTGGCGACAGAAGGCCGGAAGAGTACTCGTTTCTGGTGAAAAAAGGGGAAACCTAGTCTGACGCTTTCCTGAGCGCCGCGCCGAACCTGGGTGCTTTGTCTACCTAGGCGCTTTTTCCTGACTCGGCCGGCTCACAGGACGCGCCAAAATCGAACTCCACCCTATCGATCTCCCCCAGGCTGGCAGGCACGATCCAGCGCCTGCGCCATGGCTATCTCGCTAGCGGGCGCAAAGTCACTCGCGTCCTGACCGTAGAAACGATACCCGCCGGCACCAGCTTTTCCTGCGCCGAGGCTTTGAGCTCGATCGGAGCACGGGCGATGAACTGGCTACGATTGGCTTTCAGCAGGCCCTCCGCTACAGCAGGCACTCTCCTACAGTAGGCACCCTGCTACAACAGACACTCGGCTACAGCAGGCTGACCGGATCCACGTCGACCCGCCAACCCAACGGCAGCGCCACGTCCCGCAGCAGCAGCGTGGGGTCGGGCGCGCGGATGACGATCTGCCAGCGGTAGCGGCCCTGGACGCGGCTGAAAAAGCAGGGAGCCGGGCCGATCAGGCCGGCCGCCAGGCCCAGGCGGTGGGTCTCGGTAACCAGCCATCTTCCGAGGCGCTCGGCTTCGGCCCGGCAGCGATTGTGGTCCCTATCGCTGAAGCGGAGGGCTACCAGCCGGCTGAACGGTGGGTAGCCGAGCTGGCGGCGATAGGTCAGTTCCTGGCGATAGAAACCCCCATAGTCATGGCCCGCCGCAGCCTGGATGGCATAGTGCTCCGGGTCGTAGGTTTGGATAATGACCTGCCCACCCAGGTGACTACGACCTGCCCGCCCTGCCACCTGGGTCAGCAGTTGAAAGGTACGCTCAGCGGCACGGTAATCGGGCAGGTGCACGGCCGTGTCGGCCGAGATAACGCCCACCAACGTGACGAGGGGGAGGTCGAGACCCTTGGCAATCATCTGCGTGCCGATCAAGACGTCCGCGCGATGGTCTGTGAAGACCTCGAGAAAGCGTTCGTGGTCGGGGCCGGTAGCCGTGTCCCGGTCCCAGCGGAGTAGGCGCGCCTCCGGGTAGAGCTGGCGCACAGTCTGCTCCACCCGTTCAGTGCCCAGGCCAAAATGCCGGATGCGCCGCCCGCCACATTCCGGGCAGCGCGCAGGGAGTGGCTGCCGATGGTTGCAGCGGTGGCAGACCAGACCCCGGAGGGACGGTCGCCCCGAATCCACCGCAGGGGAAGGATGGGACAGCCGGTGGAAAGTGAGAGGCACGTCGCAGTTGGGGCAGCGAGCTACGTATCCGCAGTCGCGGCAGAGCACAAAGGTAGCGGTCCCCCGCCGGTTGAGAAAGAGGATAGCCTGCTCGCCGGCGGCGAGGGTCTGGCGCAGCGCCTGCTGGAGCGGCCGGCTAAAGATACTGCGGTTGCCGGCGCGGAGTTCCTGGCGGAGATCCACGATACGCACGGGGGGGAGGGAATGTGTCAGATCCGGCGTGTCGCACATTTCGTGTTCCGCATTGCGTGTTGTGTGAGCCAGAATGCGTTTGGGGAGCTCGAGGAGGCGGCAAGCGCCTTGGGTGGCGCGGTAGTAGGTCACCAGGTCAGGTGTGGCGCTACCCAAGATGACTGTAGCCCCAGCCAGCCGGCCCAGGGCCAGGGCAACGTCCCGGGCGTGGTAGGCGGGTGGCGGGAGCGGTCCTGACTGTTTATATGAATCGTCGTGGGCCTCGTCCAGGACGATGAGGCCCAGGCGCGCTATCGGTGCAAAGAGAGCCGAGCGCGCACCAATGATTATGTCAGCATCACCCCGGCGCACCCGATCCCAGACGGCGTAGCGCTGCCCCAGAGTCAGTTGGCTGTGAAGCACAGCCACGCGGCCCGGAAAGCGCGCTTCGAAGCGGCGGACCGTCTGGGCCGTCAGGCTGATCTCGGGCACCAGGACGATGGCCCGCCGGCCAGCGGCAAGTGTAGCCTCCAGCGTACGCAGGTAGATCTCGGTCTTGCCCGAGCCGGTAACGCCGTGGAGCAGCGCGGCAAAACGCTCTCCCCCCGCGTCCTGCTGCCCCATTCCGCGCTCGATCTCCTGCCAGACTGAGTCCTGGTCGGGGGTCAGGCGTAGCGGCGCTTCAGGACCGGCAGGACGGGGTCGTTCGTACTCGTGGGCATGCAGGCTGATCAGTCCCAGAGCGGCCAGCCCTTTGAGGGTGGTCAGGTCAGCACCGGTCTGGGCGAAGATGCCACCCACCCAAACCCGGCCGGTGGTGCCTCGCAGGACATTCAGGACGGAGCGCTGCTTCTCGGCACCGCGCAGCTCTACCACGCGGTCCATCACCTCATCAGGGAATAAGGTCAAGAGGACGAGGGGCTGTTCTGTGATGCGCTGGATCAGCCCCCTTTTCTCCAACTGGGACATAGTGGATGGCGAGACGTCGTTCTGCTCCAGAAAGCGGTTGTACTCAACGGGGCCACTCTGGTCGAGGAGTGCTGACAGAGCGGCTGCCTGCTTGTAGGCGCGGCCCAGGTCAATCGATTCGGCCCCTGACAGAGCCAACACCAGGGATCGTCGCCCGGTGATCCGAACCCAACCCTGTTCGGCCAGTGCGCGCACAGGACTTTGGGTGCAGGCCGCCAGATCACACAGCTCCGTCAACGTGAGGGGGCCATCGGCATGGCTGGCCAGAACCAGCAACACAGTGGCCCGTTTCGAGACGTGGCCCAGGCGGGGCAAAGTGGCCTCAACGGTGGCTGGGTCAGCCAGCAGGCTGACGTATTGGACGCGTGGGGGCGCCGGCTTGGGCGGCACCAGGGCATAGTGCGCATCCAGCAACCCCTTGTCGGCCAGGGAATCGATCACGCTCCCGGCGTCGTCGACTCGGATCCGGCCCAATAGCGCGCTCAGACGCAGGCGCCCGCCATGACTCCGCAGCAAGCTCAGGGCAGTGGTCTCCTCGGACGTTAACCCTTCAGGAAATGGCGTGGTTTCCTTAGTCCGTTGAGAGGCTCCGCCAGCTTGGGTCACAACAACAAAAGTCCGCTCTGAGAGCGCAGGGGGCAACATCAGCCGCATTGCCTCGTTGAGAGCGGACAGGTACTTGCCGGCGATCCACCGGGCGAGTTCGATCTGGGCCGCTGTGACGACGGGCAGTGGGTCGAGGATCTCTGCCACGTCGCGGATCGCATCCGGCGACAGATCGGACGGAGGTGCATCCGTCAGGGCGACGATGATGCCCAAGGCAGTGCTCGCTCCCAGCGGAACCTGCACCAGGTGACCCACCATCGCTGCTTCCCGCAGACGTCCCGGCAGGCGATAGGTGTATGTCACCAGGCGTGTGGTGTCGCCCCGCAATGGATCCCTCCCGGTAGGGGGACGGCGGTGGGTGGGACGGTTTACGACAATATCGGCATACACTGACTACTCAGACTTGTAGATTGCTGCAGACACATAGCCGACGGTGTATTGGCCGGACCGGCGTTGCCCCGTTACGTCGCCCGAGTTCGTGTGTTGTAAAATCTTCACAGAATTGGCACCCAGGGCCCTGGCGGCGTAGAGGACTGTCAGGATCGGCATCCGGCCGCAGACAGAGCAGCCCGGAGCCATCAGCAGCGGTGTTAGCGCCTCCAGGTCGTAGGCGGCGATGGCCTCCACCACTTGCCGGTCGCGGCGAACCACCTCATCATAGTTTTCGATGTGGTGCAGGTCAGAACTGGCAATGAGCAGGATACGCCCGTTCCCCTCGGATCGCTGCCGGATGGTCTCAGCCAGGGCGCTTGCCAGGTGCTGGGCGACGGCCGGAGAGTCGGCGTTCATCATGATGGGCACCAACAGGAAATCGCCGAGTTGGCGCTGGAGGAAAGGCAACTGGATCTCCAACGAGTGCTCGGCGTCGCGGCGCACACGGGGCAGCGAGATACGCTCATCCAGGTCAGCAATGAAGGCCTGGTCCAGGGGCACGAGGCCCAGGGGAGTTTCGTAGGCGTCCTCGGCGCTCACGGCATGGTCTCCCACCCAGGCGCGGTGGCTGGGACCCAGAAGCACGACGGTGTCTACTACCCGTCCCTGGAGCTGATGGTAGGCATAGGCGGCCGTCTGGCCTGAATAGGTGTAGCCAGCGTGGGGGCTGATGAGACCCAGCAATTCACCTGGGACCGGCAGTTGATCGACGTGAGACAGGTAATCGTCCACGGCGCGGGCCAGGCTTTGCCTGGTGCCAGGGTACCAGCTCCCGGCGATAACGGAACGGCGGGTCGTTCGCGACTGAGGGGTTTTCACACCTCACCTCCCTATCTGTACGAACATATCGTCAGGCAACGGGGTCGCGTCACCCAGCCCAGTCGAGGCATGAACCGTCAATCGGGTCCTCTGCGGATGACAGTCGCCAGCAGCGCCACGGCTGCCAGTGCAAATAGGACATAGCTGACTGTCCCTACCCCCTGAGTGACATAGACTGCCACCGCCGCCAGGAGTAGAGCGGCAAACACGACTGCGGCCGTGAGGCGGTTGACCGCGGTTTCTACGCGGCGCACGGTGCGCGTCGCATCGGGGGTCCAGGAGGTGCGCACGGTCAACGCTCCCAGAGCTGCCTGGTTGAAAAAGCGGTCAGCCTGCCCGGGCAGCGAGATGACCGCTCGAGTCACCTTCTCCAGTTCACCCAGCACCCCGCGCCAGTCGCGTTTCACTTCCCCAACAGCCATCTGCTTGGCAAAAGGTTCCACGGCCGCCCAGGGGTCAAAGTCGGGGTCCAGCGAAGTGGCCATAGCAAAGAGGATGGCGATGGCGCGGCCCACAAAGAGCAAGTCGCTGGGGAACTGGAAGGGCATCTCGTAGAGGATGTCGCGGTACTCGTGGGCCAGGTCCTGCCACTCGCTCCTGGCAACCTGCTGGGCCTCTCTCAGGGTTAGGCCCGAGTAGCGCTCCAGCATGTCGGCCTCCATCTGCTCCAGGCGGGCCAGATCGGCGCCAGGCAATAGAACACCGGCCCCCTGGTAGGCGCGCACGATGCGGGAGGCATCGCGCGCGGCAAAGCCCAGGAGAAAGTCGCGCAAGTGCCGGCGCACCCGTTCTGGGACAGAGGCGACCATACCGAAATCCACGAAGACGAGCCGGAAGGACGTGCCCTGAGTAGTGCCGGCGGAGGCCGAGTCGGAGAGCCCACCCTGGGCGAGGTCAAAAGGAGACGACTGACCAGGAGTTTGCCGCACGGGCTGGATGAACAGATTGCCGGGGTGGGGGTCGGCGTGGACAAAATTGTGGATGAAAATCTGCTTCAGGTAGGTGTCAAACAGGCGGCGGGCCACCTCTCTCCTGTCGATGCCCGCTGCCTCCAAGGCCTCGAAATCTGTTATCTTGATGTCGGCCACGTTTTCCATGATCAACACGCAGCGCGTCGACGTCTCTGCATAGATCTTTGGAATACGGACACTCTCATCGCCAAGGAAATCCAGAGCAAAGCACTCGGCGTTGTGGCCCTCAGCAACAAAGTCCAGCTCGTTCCGGGTGGTGCGGCTGAACTCGTCATACAGGCGGTCCAGGTCCACGCGGCGGCGGATGGGACGGTAACGGTTCAGCCAGCGGGCGGCTGTGCGGATGGCCCGCAGGTCGGTCTCGACGATGGTTTCAATGTGCGGGCGCTGGACCTTGACGACCACTTCGTCGCCGGTGAGGAGCCGGGCGCGGTGGACCTGGGCAAGCGAGGCAGCGGCTTCGGGTGTCGGGGCGAACCAGGCAAAGACCTGGTCTACCGGCTGACCGTATTCAGCCTCGATGACGGCCTGGATGTCGGCCAGCTTCTCGGCAGGAACCTCGTCTTGTAACCCCGCCAGTTCGACAGTGACTACAGGGGGCAGAACATCCACACGCACGCTGAGGAACTGGCCCAGTTTGATGAGGACGCCTCCCAGGTCGACGGCCAGGGTCCGGTAGCGCCTGGCGATCCCTCCCCATCGCCGGTCTGCCGAGCGTTCCACAAAGCGACGGCCCAGGATCCGTCGCAGTATGATCTCCCACAGGACAAGATGGGCAAAGACACCGGCAAAGTAGCGGATGACGCGCCGGTAGCGGCGGCGGTCAAAAGGCCTGTCCCGAGTTTCATCGTCCGGCGCGCCCTGGACATGTCCTGGAAGGGCGTGGACGGCTGGTGCGTTGTCAAAGGATAGATCAGGTGTTGATGGATCGGTCATGGATCATGGCTCCAATGAGTCGTTTGCGGAGCAAGTGCCTTGCCTCTGGCAAGGCAGTATCTCGCCCTACTCGGTGATATCAGCTACCTGACCGCCCACGGCACGAATCAAGTCTTCGGCGGTCAGTTCCAGTCCAGCATCGTGCCGTCCGGCACTGATGCTTACTTGTGGTTCTTCCAGGATACACTGATCTACGTAGACTGGCACATCGGCGCGGCGCAAGCCCACAGGGGCCACGGCACCGATCTGATAACCGGTGACGCGAGGCACGTCGGCCGCCGGCGCCATCTCCAGTTTCTTGACGCCAACGACGCGGGCCAGTTTCTTCAGACTCAGGCGCAGATCACCCCGTACGAGGGCGATGATGTACCTCCGGTCAGGCCCACGCGTCAGGAGTGTCTTGACTACCTTGCGGACCGAGACAC
>CBDUWJ010000058.1:0-10262 GCA_965370895.1 uncultured Anaerolineae bacterium
TACAAGATCGAGCCGGTGTGGATCGATTCCCAGTCCGACCCGGCCAAGGCCGCCCAGGCCTACGAGCAGGCCGTCGTCCAGGATGGCATCCAGGCCGGTGTCCTGAACTGGCATAGCTCGGTGGCCGTGTCGGCCATGGAGGTGACGGCCAAGCACAAGATCCCGCACTTTTTTGGGTTTGGCGCCACCGAGGTGGTCAACGAGACCTTTGCCTCTGACCCGGAAAAGTATGGCTACTGGATGACCAAGGGCTGGCCGACGCCCAAGAAGCTGAGCATCTCCTACGTTCAGGCGCTGGAGGATGCCATCGCCAGCGGCACCTGGGCGCCCGAGGCAAAGACTGTGGCCATCTATGGTGAGGATACCGACTGGGGCCGTAGCTTTGGCACCGCCATCAAGGGACAGCTCGAGGAGGCTGGCTGGGAGACGGTGGCCGAGGAGTACTTTGGCATCGACCAGACCGAGTTCTATCCGCTGCTCAACAAGTTCGTGGACCTGAACCCGGCGTTAGTCGCCGGCACCAGTACAGCGGCGCCCACCATGTCGGCCTTTATCAAGCAGGCTGACGAAGTTGGCCTGTCCAGTCTGATCGTCGCCGACGGTTTGGGCTGGTTTGGCGAGTGGTACGATCTGACCGGCAGCGCTTCCGACTATGTCATCGACCAGATCCCCGGCTGGGCGACAGCCGAGGGCCAGGCCTTTGCCGAGCAGTTCGAGGCGGAGCAAGGCTTCCCGCCCAGCCCCTCGGCCGGCGGCCTGTCCTACGATGGCAGCAACTTTTTCATCTCTGTGGCCAAAGCCGTATGCCGTGATGCGGGTGAGTTGACCAGCGACTCGATCTACAACTTTGTCAAGGACAACGTCTGGACTGGCGATTGGGCCTACACCAATGGCATTGTCATGAGCCGCTACGAGTATACGCCTGAAACCACACCTGACCCGGTTGTGGGCAAGGGCTACTATATCTTCCCGGTGCTGCAGTACTTTGACGGCGAGGGCAAGATTGTCTACCCGCCCGACTGGGCCGTGCAGCAGCTTGAGCCCAAGCCGTAGGTTGAGACTCTCATGAATGGGGGTGGCGGATGGCAAGTATGCTGTCCGCCGCCCCAGTCTGGGGAGGTGTATCCAGATGATCCTAGACGCACAACGCATCGTCAAGAACTTTGGCGGCTTGACGGCCGTGAACCAGGTCACGCTGCAGGTTGATGCTGGCGAAATAGTTGGCCTGATCGGGCCGAACGGGGCCGGCAAGACGACTTTTCTCAACAGCGTAGCCGGCACCTATAGACCCTCCTCCGGGAAGGTCCTCTTTATGGGCGACGAGACCACCGGTGCGGTAGCCGACGTCATGTGCCGCAAGGGCTTGTCGCGAACCTTTCAAATTCCCCGTCCTTTTCCGAGACTGACGGCCCTCGAAAACGTGATGGTTGGGGCGCGTTTCGGTGCGCTCCGAGACGATCCCAAGCCGGCCCGGCAACGGGCAGAAGAGGCGCTCGAATTTGTCCAGTTCCCGATGGACATTCACGCGCCGGCTGACCGCCTGAATGCCGTGCAGCTCAAGCGACTGGACCTCGGCCGGGCGCTGGCCTGTGGTCCCAAGCTCATGTTCCTGGACGAACTGGCTTCAGGACTCACACCCGCCGAATTGGATGCTATGATGGCCCTGATCCTCAAGATCCGGGATACCTATGGTGTGGGCATGATCGTTGTCGAGCATATCATGAAAGTCATCACCGGCATCTGCGAGCGGGTGTTGGTCATCCAATATGGAACACCCATTGCCGAAGGCACGGCCGAAGAGGTTATGGGCGATCCCAAAGTCATCGAAGCCTACCTGGGCGAAGAGGTCGTCGCCTAGCGCGAGACCGGATTCTTCTGGGTAGCGGATTTCTGAAGGAGGTGTGCAACTTGATAGAGCTCAAAAACATCAATACCAGTTACGACTTTCTCCAGATCTTGTGGGACGTGTCGCTACAGGTGGACGATGGGGAGTTTGTGGCGCTGGTAGGCCCGAATGGCGCCGGCAAGACCACCACATTGCGGACTATTGTCGGTCTCTTGACACCCACGAGCGGGGAGGTTCTCTTCAAAGGCCAGCCAATCGCTGGCCGGCCGGCCCACCTCGCCAGCCGGATGGGCATCAGCTACATTTCTGAGGGACTGAACCTATTCACCGCCATGTCGGTGCGCGAGAACCTTCTCTTGGGCGCATATGCCATTAACGACAAGGAAAAAGAGTTGGAGACCCTCGAGTTTGTCTACTCTCTGTTTCCCCGTCTCCAGGAGCGCGAAAAGCAGCTGGCCGGTACCATGAGCGGGGGCGAGCGAAAGATGCTGGCGATAGCCCGGGGCCTGATGTCCAACCCAGAGCTTCTCCTGGTAGACGAACCGTCGCTGGGCCTGGCCCCGCACCTGACTCACGACGTCTTTCGCGCCCTGTTGGAGCTGAGCGAAAGGGGAGTGACCATCCTGCTGGTAGAACAGAACGTGAACGCTACCTTGGAGATAACGGATCGAGCCTACGTCCTGGAGCACGGGCGGATCGCCATGGAAGGTCCCAGCGCAGAAATGAAGACCAACGAGCACGTCCGCAGTGCATACCTGGGTCTTTAGGAGTGCAGAATAGGAGAGATGTGCTATGGAAAGAACAATGACATCGCCGTCATTCACCAGGCGGCTGTCCAACATGGTGCGAGACAACCGGCCCGCCGCCGTGGTGCTGGGCTTCACGTTGCTCTTGGCGATTGGGATCGCCGTCGAAGCGGGCCCCGCGCAGATTCTCAATTCGATCGTGAGCGGTGGGATCTTGGCTCTGCTGGCAGTCGGGCTGGCGCTGGTCTTTGGGGTCATGAACGTTCCCAACTTTGCCCACGGCGAATCGTTTATGGTGGGCGCCTACGTGGGGTACTTTGTCTTTACGCCGCTGAACAACTATGTGCAGGAAGACGGGAACCAGTTCCTGGCGACTGTTGCACCTATGATCGCCGTCATTGCGGCTGCCATCGTTGGGCTCATTCTGGGCGCGGTGCTGGAAAGACTGCTCTTTGCACCGCTGCGGCACAGGACAAAGGAGGGGTGGGTCATGAACAGCTTCCTACTCACGGTTGGCCTCGCATTCGTGCTGATCAACGGCACCACCCTGCTATTGGGTCCCAACTTCAGAGGCATCCCCCGCTACTACTACATTCCACCCATCGAGATCCTAGATATCCGCATTGCAGCCGACCGGATCTTCGCCTTTGTGATCGCCATTGTCACCATCGTCGCCTTGACGTTCTTCATGCAAAGGACTCGAACGGGGCGCGCCATCCGTGCCGTCGCCCAGGATGAAACGGGGGCGCAGTTGGTCGGCATCAACCTTGATTTCATCTACACGCTGACCTTTGCTCTGGCGACCGCTATGGCAGCGATGGCTGGCGCGGCACTGCTCTACATGTTCCAGGCCTATCCAACCGTTGGTCTCAAGCCGCTGTACCTTTCCTGGTACGTGGTGATGCTGGTCGGATTGGGCAACGTGTACGGGGCCATCGTCGGTGGCTTTATAGTCGCCCTGCTCCAGACGGCTACGCAGCAGTTCATCGGTATTGCCTGGGAAGACGTGGTACCGACCATCATCATGGTCATCATCCTCATCGTCGTCCCCTCAGGCATCTTTGGCAGCAAAGTCAAAGGCGTCCAAGAGCAGTAGCAGAGTCAAAGGAGAACAGGGATGGACAAGCAAAACGGGACTTGGAATCGGATTGCAGGCGGGCTTGGCGTCATCGGCTTCACGCCGCTGGGCTTGGTTCTCATCATTGTGCTCTTCCTACTGCCTCTCTTTCCCCCTTTTAACCAGGAGCACATGATCCGCTGGCTAATCATGGGCGCTTTTCTAGCTGCCCAGGCCGTCGCCTTTGACTTTACGGCAGGCTATATCAACGTGGTCAATTTCGGCTTTGCGGCCATCTTGGGGCTGGGCGCCTACACGGCGGCAATCCTGGCCAACACCTCCCCTGTGTTGGCAGTTCAGCCGGGTCTCTCTCCCTGGCTCACTATTTGGATTGGGGCCCTCGTGTCCGGCCTCGTGGGGCTGGGGCTGGGTGTGCTGACCCTGCGCCTGCGCGGCATCTTTGCCGCCGTCATGGCCTGGTTCGTGGGAATCGCTCTCATGGGCATCGTGCGCAACTGGACAGCCGTGACCCGAGGCCCGCTGGGCATGCACCCTACCACGTTTCTGGAAACAACGGACAACCTGCCCTATTTCTACATTATCATGGTTATGATGCTCACCGTCTATATCGTCCTCCGGCTGGTGGTGCGCTCGCACTTTGGACTGGCTTTCAAGGCCATCGGCCAGAACTTTGACGCCGCCCGGGCCTCAGGCATCAACCCCACCTACTACCGCGTTCTTAACTTTACCCTCTCTGCTTTCTTTGCTGGCTGGTTGGGCGGGTTCTATGCCTTCTATTTTGGAGCCCTGACCCCCCAGACCCTGATGCACACATCCAAGACAGTTGAGGTGTTGGCAATCGCCTACATCGGCGGTCGGGGCAGCCTGTGGGGCGGGATGGCCATCGCCTTTCCCACCGTATTCCTGATGGAGTTCGTGCGATCCAACTTTACCGATCTCCCGGGGTTACATCTGGTGATCTATGGTGTGCTGATGATCGTGATCATGATCTACTACCCCGCTGGATTCTCGGGCCTGTACGACTGGGCCAAAGCCAGTATCATTGGCGCTCTGAGCAGGGGCAAAACACAGGCAGAAGAGGCTGAGGCTTAGAGTGGGCAGGGTCTTTGCTCCCACCGCCGGAAACACCCCCCAAACTGCCGACGCCGTCGTCATCGGCGGGGGCATCATCGGCGTTGCGACTGCCTTCTGGCTGTCTCGGGCCGGGCTCGATACCGTATTGGTTGAGATGCGCGACGGGCTGTCGACACTGACCACGCCAAACTCCATCGAGTGCTTTCGCGCCCAGTTCACCGAGCCGGCCATGGCCGGCCTGGCTCTGCCCAGCATTGAGGTCTTTGAGCACTTTGCCGAGGTGATTGGCATCCCGGGCTATGATATCTCACTGCGGCGCCAGGGCTACCTGTTCGTCACCGATGATCCTGGCATGGTGGACGACCTCAAAGCGGCAGTCGAAAAGCACCGCAGCTTGGGTGTGATTGGCTCCGAGTTCCTGGACCACGATGAGTTGCTGGCCCGGTTTCCATACCTGTCGGAGGACGTGGCAGGGGCCACCTTCCGCCAGAATGACGGCTGGTTCTCGACCCACGAGGCTACTCAGGGCTTTGCCAAGGGGAGCGGCGCCCAGTTTCTGGTGAGCACCCAGGCCACCGACATCCTGCAGGACGGTCACGGTGTATCTGGTGTAGTCACCACGCGAGGTACCATCGCCACGCGGACTGTGGTGAACGCTGCCGGACCCTTCGCCGGGGTCGTGGGTCGCATGGCCGGCCTGGACCTGCCGCTGGAGCCGGTGCGCCGCCAGAAGGTCTTTGTCTCGCCCAAGCCACTGATCCCGCAAGACGCCCCGCTAACCATCGACCTGGTAGAAGATGCCTACTGGAGGCCCGAGACCGGCGGCGCCTACATCGCCTGGGTGGACCCCGACGAGCCTACCGGCGAGCCGGCGGAAGAACTTCCCACAGAGTGGGACTTTGCCGCGACCGTCCTGGAGAAGCTGATCCGGCTCAACCCTTTCTGGGAAGAAATCGCTGACGATCTCAAGAGCGAGGATCTGCACCCCAGCGCGGGGCAATACGTCTATACACCTGACGAACAGCCACTGATCGGTCCCGTTCCCGAGGTACCGGGCTTCTACCTGAACTGTGGCTACTGGGCTGGTGTGATGCTCTCACCCGGCGCTGGCAAGCGTGTGGCCGATCTAGTCACGGGGACTATGGACCCGCAGGACAACCCCTTGCGCCCCTCTCGTTACGCAGAGGGGATCGTGTATGAAGGCGACAGTTTTTTGCGCGGCCGTCACTAGAAAACCTACTGCAAGGAGAAAAGCCAGATGTACCAAGAGCTTCTATCAGAGCAAGATATCGATCAGATTCATCAAGGCAGCATGAGATTGCTGGAAACCGTCGGCGTCGAGTTTCCCTACGAACCTGCGCTGGCCGCCTTTCGCAAACACGGCGTCAGGACCGATGGCAGCAACGGCGGCTGCCGTGTCTATCTCACCGAGGACCAGTTGATGACAGCCCTGGAAACGGTGCCCTCGCAATTCACTATCCATGCCCGCACCCCAGAGCGGAGCGTGACGATCGGTGATAGAAGCCCTGTGTTTGCACCTGGCTACGGCGCACCCTTCCTGGTTGATGCCGCGCCGTCTATGGATGGTGTGGTAGGTAAACGGGCACCGACCATGGAGGATTACGCCAAGCTGGTCAAGATCGCCCACAACCTTCCCAACCAGGACATGAGCGGCCACCTCATCGTCGAGCCGGGTGGCGTAAACGCCGAAACCGCCCACCTGCGGATGCTACACGCCCACATGGTGCACTCTGACAAGCCGTTCATCGGTAGCGCCGCCGGAAAACGGGGCGCACAGGACACCATGGCGATGGTCAACATCCTGTTTGGCGATGTCGGTGATAGAGCGGTGACCATCAGTCTGATTAACAGCCTTACGCCCCTGGGCTACGGCACCGAGATGCTGGAAGCCCTGGTCGAGTTCGCCACGGTGCGCCAGCCACTGGTCATCGCTGCACTGGGCATGGCCGGTTCGACGGCCCCCATCACGCTGGCTGGCGTACTCGTGACTCAGACCGCCGAGCTTCTTGCCGGCATCGCCCTCACGCAGCTCATCAACCCCGGCACACCGGTGATCTTTGGCTCAACCTCGACCAATATTGATATGAGGTCCGGCGCGTTGGCGATTGGCAGCCCCGAGCTATCGCAGATGATCGTCGCCCATGCCCAACTGTCGCGCTTCTACGAGCTGCCCTCGCGCAGCGGCGGCGCGCTGACCGATGCCAGCTACCCCGACGCCCAGGCTGGGTTCGAGTCTATGCTAAGCCTGGTAACCACGCTCAACAGCGGCATCGACTTTGTGCTGCACGCGGGCGGCATCCTCAGCTCCTACCTGGCCTTCTCCTACGAGAAGTTCATCCTCGATGACGAGATGTGCGGCATGGTCCGCCGCCTCCACCAAGGCATCGCCGTCGACGAGGATACGCTGGCCTACGATCTCATCGCCAACGTGGGCCCTGGCGGCAACTATTTGATGGAGATGCATACTGTCAAACTCTGCCGCAAAGTGTTCTGGGAACCGGCTCTGTGCGACCGTGCTGGCCTGGAGGCGTGGGCGGCAGGCGGCCAGCAGAACGTGATTGCTCGTGCTCGGCAGCGCTGGCAGAAACTGGTGGCGGATCACGAGGATCCGCCGTTGGATACCACCACGGCCCGCCAGTTGCAGAGGTTTGTGGAGAAACACACGCGCTGACAGTGCTGACGGGCTGGCTTCTGGCAGGCAGGCGGCACAAGGAGGGGGGTGTATATAGGGAAACTGCACGTTGCTTTCTGAGACAGATCCGATGAGTCAAGTTGGTGTGAAGAAGGAGGGAAAAAGAAGATGAGCGAGATTCTGGAGCAGATCTCCACTGCCGTCATTGAGGGCGATTTGGACGAGATCGAAGATCTGACCGAGGATGCCCTGGACGATGATATCAGTGCCGAGGCCATCCTGAACAAGGGACTCATGTCCGGCATGGACTATGTCGGCGTCGAGTTCAAAGCCGGGAATATGTTCGTGCCCGAAGTACTACGCTCAGCGCGTGCCATGCACACTTCGATGGACATCATCAAGCCGTTGCTGGCTGAGAGCGGTGTGCCGATGGTGGGCAAAGTCCTGCTGGGTACCGTAAAGGGCGACATGCACGACATCGGCAAAAACCTGGTGGGCATGATGTGTGAAGGCGCGGGCTTTGAGGTGGAGGATATCGGCAAAGACATCGCTCCCGAGAGCTTTGTCGAGGCCGTCAAAGAGTTCGAGCCGGATGTCCTGGGCATGTCGGCCCTGCTGACTACCACCATGCGGTCTATGGAGGGCACCATCAAGGTCCTGGAAGAGGCTGGTGTGCGCGACAGGGTGAAAGTGATGATCGGTGGCGCACCGGTAACTCGGGCCTTTGCCGATCAGATCGGAGCTGACGGGTACGCTTCGAACGCTGCAGCCGCGGCCGAGTTGGCAAAGCAGCTCGTGAGCAGGATGTAGGCCCGACGTCCAAGCCTACATCCTGCAGGCACCAATATCCAATATCCAGTTAAGGAGGCTTTCTCCATGAGAACGAACTATCGAGTGAATTCTGGCGTACGGTTCCAGATGCTCTCAGACGATCAACTGCAAGAGCTAGTTGACGGCGTACTCCACTTACTAGAGTACACGGGACTCGACGTGTATCACGACGAAGCGCGCGAGATCCTGAAAGAGGCCGGCGCCTGGGTCGACGGTCTCCGAGTGCGGCTGCCCTCGTACCTGGTCCGGCGCTCGCTGACTCTGGCACCGCGTAGCTTCACGCTCTTTGCCCGCGACGGCAACCCCGAACACGACATCCACATCGGCCCCGGTCGGGCCCATTTTGGACCTGGTCCCACGTGCCCTAACTTCATCGACATAGAGACCCAGGAGCGGCGGCCGTACGTCAAGTCGGATGTGCCCCTGGTGGCCAAAGTAGTTGACGCCTTGCCCAACATAGACTTCTGCGAGTCGCTCGGTACCATCGGCGATGTGCACCATGAGCTGGGCGCTCTCTACGAATTCGCCGGGATGTTTCCCAACACCAGCAAACCGATCGTGGCCTGGTCCTATGACCGCTTCGACTCGGCTGGCATCCACGAGATCGCTGTGGCGGAAGCTGGCGGGCAAGAGGCCTTTGAGAAACGGCCAAACTATGTTCATTACTGCGAGCCTCTGTCACCCCTGGTCAGCACCTTCGAGGCAGTGGACAAGCTGATCTTTGCCGCCCGGCACCGGGTGCCGCTGATCTTCACCCCCTGCCCCATTGCCGGTGGCACTGCGCCGGTCACGCAGGCGGGCATCATCACCGAGGGCACGGCCGAGTCGTGGATGGGGTTGACCCTGGCCCAGGCTATCCAGCCTGGCCTGCCTTTCTTCATGGGTGGCGTCTATTCGGTGATGGACATGAGCTCCATGATCCTGGCCTACGGCGCGCCAGAACTGTCTCTGAACATGGCCGGCCTCACCGAGTTGGCCCACTTTGCGGGGCTGCCGCTGTGGCAGACCGGTGGCTGCACTGACTCCAAGACCTTTGACGAGCAGGCGATCATCGAAGGCTCGCTGTCGGTCTTTTTCTCCGCCCTCACCGGCGGCGATTTGACCCACGACGTGGGCTACACCGAGAGCGCCATGACCGGCTCTGTCTTCCAGTTGGCGGCCATGGACGAGTCCATCGGATACTCGCGGCGCATCACCCGCGGCATCGAGGTCAACGATGACACGCTGGCCGTGGACGTGATCCACAACGTGGGTCCCAACGGCCACTATCTACGCGAGAAGCACACCCATCGTTACTACAAGAACGAGTTCTGGTATCCCAAGCTGTGCGACCGTCGCAACTACGAGGAGTGGGAGATGATGGGCAAGACTGCTTTCAAGGACCGGACCATCGCCCGGGTGCACGGCATCCTGGCCACCCACCAGGCTTCGCCCATCAAGCCCGAGACGGAAGAAGTAATCCAAGAAGTACTGGAGCAGGCCGAAGAGCGAGTTAAGGAGGAATAGGAGAGCGATCATGAGTAGGATATACGAACGAATCTCCACCGCCATAATGGAAGGCGATGCAGACAAGGCGGGAAAACTGGCCGAACGAGGCCTGGAGCAGGGATTGGCGGCCAAGGACATCCTGGACAACGGCATGGTGGTTGGTATGAGTGAGGTGGGCGTCCGCTTCAAAGCCGGCGAGATGTTTGTGCCCGAGGTGCTGATGTCGGCCGATGCCATGCAGGCAGGGCTGCAGGTGCTGCGCCCGGAACTGATTGCCAGTGGCGTCAAGCTCATCGGCAAGATCCTGATGGGCACCGTCAAGGGTGACCTGCACGACATTGGCAAGAACCTGGTGAATATGATGTGCGAGGGCGCCGGGTTCGAGATGGTAGACATCGGCTTCAACGTCGACCCGGAGGCTTTCGTCGAGGCTATCAAGGAGCATCAGCCGGACATCGTGGGCATGTCGGCCATGCTAACGACGACGATGAGGGCCATGGCTCACACCATCAAGGCCATCGAGGAAGCGGGTCTGCGCGACCGCGT
>CBDUWJ010000059.1:0-10250 GCA_965370895.1 uncultured Anaerolineae bacterium
GATACGGGTGCCATATCCGCTTGCCCGTCATGGGCTTTTCGGTTATAATGGAGATGGTCGAGTTAGGATGACCTTCTCTGGGGCTCAGCCCTATGGATGGTTGAACAGGTCCCCATCTGCCATCCCAGTCCGGGGAAAGGAGCGGATTATGAAAGCGGTCGTAATGGCTGGCGGCGAGGGGTCGCGCTTGCGCCCCTTGACCATCAGCCGCCCCAAACCGATGGTGCCCATGGTATCCAAGCCCGTGATGGGCCACATCCTGGATCTGCTCAAGCGTCATGGTATTACCGAGGTAGTCGTTACTCTGCATTTCATGCCCGATGCCATACAGAGTTACTTTGGCGATGGCAGTAGCCTTGGCATGGAGATCCATTATGCCATTGAAGGGACACCTCTGGGCACGGCGGGTAGCGTCAAGAACGCCCAGGAACACCTGGACGAGCCGTTCCTCATTATCAGCGGCGATGCCGTGACCGACATCGATCTCCAGCAGGTCATTGCCTTTCACCAGGAAAAGGGCGCCGAGGCTACGCTCACCCTTTATCGCGTGCCCAATCCCCTGGAGTACGGTGTGATCATCACCGATTCGGACGGCAAGATCATCCAGTTCCTCGAAAAGCCGTCGTGGGGCGAGGTAATCTCTGACACGGTGAACACCGGTATCTATGTGATTGACCCTTCGGTCCTGGACCTCATCGAAGAGGGAGTGCCTACCGACTGGAGCCAGGACGTATTCCCCAGCTTGCTGGACTCGGGACGGCCACTCTATGGTTACGTCGCCGGCGGCAGTTGGACCGATGTGGGCGACATCGGGGAATACATGCGTGCCAGCGGGGACGTGCTCCATCATCGTGTCCAGACTGAGGAACTGGGGCGGCACATCGGCGGCGACATCTGGTGCGGCGAGGGCGTAGAGATCGCCCCCGACGCCCAATTGTATGGGCCGGTCTACCTGGGCAACGAGGTCAAGATCAAAGGTGGCGTGATTGTCCACGGACCGACGGTCGTCCGGGACTATACCATCGTGGACAACCGGGCGCACATTGACCGAAGCATTATCTGGCGAAACACCTACATCGGCGAAGGGGCCGAGGTGCGCGGCGCGGTGATCGGCCGCCAGTGTACCATCAAGAGCAAAGCGGTGATCTTTGAAGGGGTGGTGGTGGGGGACGGTTCCATCGTGGGCGGGGGAGCTGTCCTCCATGCCAACGTGAAGGTGTGGCCCGAGAAAGAGATCGAGCCCGGCGCGACCGTCAAGACGAGCATCATCTGGGGTGCCCGGGGACGGCGGGTGCTCTTTGGGAGGTTCGGCGTGACCGGTCTCGTTAACGTCGACCTGACCCCCGAGTTCGCGGCCAAGATGGGTGCGGCCTTTGGCGCTACACTGCCCAAGGGCAGCACCGTCACCATCAACCGCGACCCGCACCGCAGCCCGCGCATGATCAAGCGCGCTGTCATCTCCGGCCTGCCCTCGGCTGGCATTGACGCCCAGGACCTGCGGTCGATGCCCATCCCGGTGGCCCGCTACTACACCCGGGCCACCGATGCCGCCGGCGGCGTCCACGTGCGCCTTTCTCCCTTTGACCAACGGGTGGTGGACATCCGCTTTTTCGATGGACAGGGCCGCAATTTGAGCAAGAACGTCGAGCGGGGCATCGAGCGCATCTTTTTCCGCGAGGACTTTCGGCGCGTGTACCTGGATGATATCGGTACTATCGAGTATGCGCCGGCGGTGCTTGAAACCTACACCCAGGGCTTCCTGGACGCAGTGGACGTCGATGCCATTCGCCAGGCGCGATTCAAGATCGTCGTGGACTATGCCTACGCCCCTTCTTCAGAGGTGTTGTCGCCTATCTTGAGCGAGTTGGGTGTCGAAGTGGTGCCCCTGGCAGCCCACGTGGACGGCGATAAGATGTCCGTGTCACCCGAGGAGTTTGACAAAGCCCTCGAGCAGTTGGCCCTGATCACCGGGGCGCTGGACACTAACCTGGGCGTGCGCTTTGACGTGGGGGGGGAGAAGGTTTTTTTGGTGGATCACCATGGCCAGCACGTGCCGGAGGTGCTTGCAGCTGCGGCAATGGCCACATTGGCTCTGCGGGCCAATCCAGCGGACCAGGGCCGATCGGGTGGCACGATCGTCGTGCCAGTCCACATGCCGAACATCTTTGAGCAGATTGCCGCCGAGTATGGTGGACAGGTCTTGCGCTGCAAGATGGACCCCCACGACCTCATGGGCATGTCGGCCCGCGAGGGAGTGGTTCTGGCTGCCGATGGCACGGGCAACTTTGTCTTCCCCAAGTTCCAAACGACCATTGACGGGCTGATCGCAGCCGTCAAGCTGCTGCAGTTCCTGGCTACCCAGCGGACCAACCTGGCCGATGTCGTGGCCGGGCTGCCGGGGTTCCACGTCAGCCATCGGGAGGTGTCGTGTCCTTGGGAGGCCAAAGGTACAGTGATGCGTTTGCTGAACCAGCAGTACAAGGATCGCCGCGCAGAGTTGATCGATGGCATCAAGATACTTCTGGGCGAGGGGGAATGGGTGCTGATCCTGCCCGACCCCGACTACCCCAGGTTCCACGTCCATGCTGAGGCACGAACCGGCGGCGAAGCCCAAGAGCTCGTGGATCGCTACATCCGGATTGTCGAGGGACTCCGGGACTGAGCAGGCAGGCTTTGGGGGTAGTTGTCGGTGGGTTCCCGCGTCCTCCAAAGTGTGTCAGGCGTAAAAGGCCATGCACCCCACACTCATAACCATAGGCAAGTGGAACGTCCCTACCTACACCGTGCTTCTGGACCTGGGATTGATCCTGGGGCTGGTGTTGACCTACTTTGAGGGAAAACGCCTGCTTGGAAGCGGTGAGACGGCACTGGATGTGGGCTTGTGGGCCGTGGTTGGCGGCCTCCTGGGCGGGCGAGCTGCCTTTGTTCTGGCCAACTGGAGCGTCTTCAGTGAGGATTGGGGCCGTGCGATCCGCATCTGGGAGGGGGGCCTGTCCTTTCACGGCGCATTTCTGGGCGGGCTGCTGGCGCTAGCGATCTTCGCCTGGGTCCATCGCCGGGGCGAATCGCCGCTGACCTTCTGGGAGCTGGGCGACGTGGTGACGCCTGGCCTGGCGCTAGGCCTAACCTTTGGTTGGGCTGCCTGCCTGATGGGTGGCTGCGCCTATGGCATGGTTGGCGAGGGCTTTGGCCACCTTGTCCTGCCCGACATGTTTGGTGTGCAGGCGCCACGCTTTGCCACGCAGGTGGTGGGCCTTGCCTATGCCGGTGTTCTGTTTGTCGGCTTCTGGCTATTGCGAAAGCACTGGCCGTATCCCGGCGCGGCGTTCTTGATGTTCGTGCTGCTCTACTTTGCAGGCATGTTCTTCCTGGAATTCACCCGGGGCGACGAGGTGGTTTTCCTTGGTCCGTGGCGGCTGACCCAGGTAGTGGACATAATCCTCGTCCTGGCTGCGGCTGTGGGCTTGATGGTGGCCCACACAACCGTGGGGTGGGGGCAGGCGCGGGGGCAAACAGGGGAACCCGAGGGTGCGGCCTGATGCTCGACGCCACTCCGGGCTGCGCCAGGCGAGGGCCTACGGTACTTTGTAGGCTATGAACCGCATCTGGCCTGCCGCATCCCGGAACTCTTGCAGATGTCCACCGGGGTATGCCTGCTGTACCCAGGCGAGTTCTCCAGTGCGCTCCGGCAGAAAGAGAAATACGGCGCCACGGCTTCCATCCATGAAATCGGGCGGGGCATCCAGCGGTTCGACTACGTCCTGGCCTGGCACGTCTGGAGCCAGGAAGCTCATGGACCCAAAACTCCAGTAGATGCGTGGCGCCCCGAACAAGTAGGCCTGGGTACCCCCGTCCAGTTCACTCAGGTAGTGACCCATCATCGTAGCCGTCTCGCCATTTGCGCTGCCGTAACGCCGCGAGGGCGTATACTCGACGAAATAGAAACGCACACTGCCCACCACCAGGATCAAGACTAGCATCCCCAGCGCTACGTTTTCCCACTGCCGGCGCTTGGGATCCAGGAGCCGTCCAAAAAGACCTACCGATTGCTCCAGGCCAATGGCCACCAGGAGCGCCACGGCAGGGATGGCCAGCACTAGGCGCTGGCTGGAGGGTGGGCTTTCGGTCAGCATCCCGCCGGTGATGATGACAGCCCAAAGCCAGATGAGCACCAGGAAATAGCGGCGTTCCCGCCAGTGGATGACAGCCCAGCCCATCCCGAGCACGGCAAAGAGTCCGGCCAGAAAGCCGAGTAGGGGCCGGTCCGCGCCGTACCACACGGTGCGGTCGGGGTAAACGTGGAAGGCTCCCGCCGACCGCAGGAATTGCTCAGCCAGGATTCGAAGTGTGCTCTTGCCGGTCAGGTTTGGCTCCTGCTCCAGCCACCCCGACTGGATGATGCCAACCTGATTGATGCGGGCGTTCCAGTCGTCGGGGTGTGACAGTGCGTAGCTAAGCATCGGTCCTGCGGTTACCAGAAAGGCCAGGACGAGCATCAGTAGGGGCCACACGTAGCCATTGGTTGATTCGGCCAGTTCCCGCTGTCCGCGCCTTTTGATCCAGACGAACGCGAGATAGACCGCCACCAACAGCGGCAACAGCCGTGCCCCAGTGTAAAAGTAGGCGCTCAGCCCCATTACCAAACCGGTCAGGGTGAAGAATCGCGTCCGCCGAGTCTCGTCAGGACTGGCCAACCCCAGGTCCAGCAGCCACAGAGTCAGCAGGACGAACAAGGGGTCCCAGACGTTATTGGCTCCCAGGCGGCTGTAGTGGATATGGGTTTCGTAGGTGGCCAGAAACAGCGCGCTGAGAACCGCGGTCCGCTTGCCCCACAGGTGGCGCGCAAACAGGTAGAGGATCGGCACCGTGGCCGTGCCTGCCAGGGCCGCCGGCAGCCGCAGGCCCATCACGCCATTTCCAGCTAACCACAGAGACCAGCTCAGCGGCCAGTAGAAGAGGGTCGGCATGGACATATAGCCCATGACGAAGGGATTGCGCAACTGTCCGTCGAGCACCTGCCGGGCCAGCAGCCCGTGCCACGCCTCGTCACCGCCCAGAGTGTAGGGTATGCGCTCCAGTCCTGCGACCCGAAGGGTCAAAGCCAGCAGCGTCAGCCCTGCGACGACCGCGATCTCCAGCCAGCTCTCCCTGGACACCCCGCGCAGCCGGGCTCTCCAATCTCCTATCGAGCGGGGGAGAAAGGCGGCGGGCGACCTGCAGTCGCCCGCCAGTAGCGCCGCAGCCACCACCGCGCCGACGCCCAATAGCCAGAGCAGAACTATGTCGCCCGTGGATTGGTTCCAGGCGCGACGCTGCGCCAGCAGCGTGGCCGCAAAGGAGAGGAACAGGCCGAGTGACATGAGAGCCGTCGGGACTGGCCGGCCACGCACCCAGTCACTCAATTGGCAGGACCTGGAGCGGGCAGGACGGGGTTCCCTGAGACGCACCGTCGCTTGTCGCCATGCCAAGACAAAGCAAAGCACGGCCAGCCCGTGGAAGACGACACCGTCCCACAGATAATCCCGACGGTGAAAGAAAAAGAACTGTCCCAGCGCGGCCAGCCCCAGCGCGGCTGCCAGAAGCAAAAGCGCTGCTGTACGACGACCTTGCGTCACGCACGACTCCCAGTCAGTCAACATCACGCCGGTGCTCGTCCGCTGCATCCTATCCGTCCAGGGACCTGCGAACACCCGCGGCAACTTGTCTTACCGTCAACCTGCCGGAGGACTAGCGGAGCCCATTATAGCATCCTTCGACAGGGATGACAAGGTGGAGTTGCAGGCGCCCTGTCCTCACGTTGCCATCACCAACGTGGTGGTTGCGCCGGCTCTGGCGAGTCGGCCGCCTGCGTGCCATGGCAAAGTCAGGTCTTTTCTGCCACGAAGAAGAGATAGGCGCCTGGCTGGGGAAGCGGCTCCTCGTACAGGGGGCGTAGCCATCTCTCAGTAAGAGACAGGTTCCAGCGGGTAGGGACCAGGATCCAGCGGCCGAACAGTTTCTTGGCAATCAGACTCGGAGCACCTGCATAGTGACCCAGGTCCAGAGCATGATTCGCCCGCTCGGAGAAGTAGTAGAACGAGGCCCTGGGTCGCATACCGGTCTTTGCCAGCCGGTCCTGCCACACCTGCGGCCCATCGCAGTGGTGATGGCGGGAGATGCGGTCGAAGTAGCGTTCGTAGGCGCGGGCCAGGCCTTCAAACCGGAGTTTGCGGAAGAGCTGGGTAAAAAAGAGCAGTTCGGTGAAATGGTCGCTGGGCACGCAAAAGATGAACCGCCCGCCCGGCCTGAGAACACGGGCGACCTCGGCCAGCACCGGGTCCAGTGCGGGAATGTGCTCCAGCACCGAGTTGCTGACCACGGTGGCAAAGTGCCTGTCGGCAAAGGGCAAGCCATCACCGAGGGCACGAGCCAGCACGCGGTATGCGCCCCGCTCCCGCGCTTCTCGGAGAGACCCCGAAGCGGGGTCGATGCCGGCTGTCAGCCTGTCGGAGAAGGCAACCGAGGCAAAATGACCATCACCGCAGCCCACGTCGAGCACAGGTTCCTCGAGGGGTAGCAAGCTTTGGTAGAACCGCGCCTCGACAGCCCGAAGAAGTGCCCGAAAAGCAGGCAGGTCCTCAAGATGCCGCCACAGAAAGTCGTCGTCGCTCATGTGCCATGCGTCACGTGCCACTTGTCACGTTTCATGCACCTCTACAGGTTGCCCGCCCCGCGTCTGTCCGGCCACCAAGACGTCAAACAGCGCCTCGTAGCCGGTCACTGTGCGCTCCAGGCTAAAGGTGTCCTCGATCAAGGGCCGGGGCCGGTGGTAATCATCCGGGCGCTGCATAACGCGCATGATCGATTCAGCCAGGGCATCCGAGTCGCCGATGGGCACCACTTCACCCATGCCCGTCATGCGGGGTGGCTGGCGGACGCCGGGTAGATTGCTGGCGATGGAAGGGGTGCCACACAGCATGCCTTCCACCTGGACCAGGCCGAACGATTCGGTGGAGTTGAGGCTGGGCACGACCAGCACGTCACATGCAGCGAAAAAGCTGGGCATTTCCCCCTGCGTCAGCACGCCCAGGAACTCCCAGTGCTCCGGTCCCAACTGCTGGATCATCGGCATCAAGTGGCGATAGTAGGACTCCTCGCCCATCACGTCCTCGTATTGCCCGGCAAACAGTACCTTCACCCGCGGAAAGACCTCCAGCAGGCGGGGCAAGGCCCCGATGAGCACCTCGACGCCTTTCTCGGTGGCCAGGCGGGCGGCCATGCCAACAACCGGCCGATCCGCCAGGTCGTGCCGGGCGCGAAACGTTTCAACTTCGGTCTGACGGGGCGCAGGCATGACAACCGGCGGCGGGATGACGTGCACCTTTCCCAGAAAGCGCGACAGAAAGTGTGAATGCTCGGCAAAGTCCTGAGTGTAGGCCACTGCCGCCTGAGCCAGGTGCCCGGCCAGATAGTTGCTGGTAAAGACTATGCGGTCGACCGCACGGTTGAACAACCCTTCTGGCAATTGTAGGTCACAGTGGTAGGTGAGAACCACTGGTCTGCCCGCCAGGCGTCCCAGGCCGCCCAACATGCTGGCCTCGAACTGGGGCAGGTGCATGCTTACGATGTCGTGCTGGCGAATGAGCTTCCAGGCCAGCAGAGGGAAGGTGGGCATGATCACCCCCTTGCTGACGCGAAACAGTACGGGGGCACGAACGATGTGCACGCCGTCGATCACTTCTTCGGCGGGCAGGACCGGATCGTACCGCGAGGTAAGGACTGTGACCCGGTGGCCGCGCTGGGCCAGGGCTGTTGCCAGGCGCTGAACGTAGATGGTCAGCCCACTGACGTGGGGCTGATAATAGGTCAGTACAAGCAGGACGTTCACGTTGACGTTTGAGCCTCCGCAGAGATCCGCTGCTGGATGTCAGTGTAGGACAGGTTCTGCTGGATCATACTGAGCAAGCCGAGGATCGTATAGAGCACGTAGACGATCGCGTGAGCCACCAGCGCATAGCCCAAAGCCGGTGCGGTCTCCATGCCAAGAAGCACCATAGTCTTCAGGGCCAGGAGCTCAAAGACGCCGATGTAGCCAGGCGACGCGGGCACGGTCATGCCCAGGGCCGTCACCGAGGCCACGGCCAGGCCGGCGACGAACGGCTGGGTCGGATCAAAGGCCAGCAGGACAATCCAATAATAGATGCTGATCACCCCCCAGATGGCAACGGACCAGAGGATGAGGGGCGGTCCGAGACGCAGGGTCGTGATCCCGCTAAAGCCATCGATCAGAGAATCGGCCATTTCCCCCATATGTGACCGATCCGCCCAGGGTAAGCCGGCCACAAAGCCCAGTCGGGTTCGATCCGCCAGACGGCCCCAGAAACGAGTCATCGTTTCGCAGTCGGGCCAGCGCACGGCGCGTAGCGTGCGGTCCAGCAATCGCAGAGTCCAATCCCGTTTCCGCACCAACACGACAAAGACGACCACCGCCACCAAAGCAGCCACACCCACCACCATGCCCGCCCGGATCATCCACTCAGGTAGGGGGACAAAGGGTAGGATGATGAAAAGACCGCCCACCGCGGACAGCGCGTCCAGGACCCGCTCGGCGACGATGGTGGAAAAGGCGGTCGCACGACTCACATCCTCTGTGTCTCCAATGAGGTAGGCGCGGGCTACGTCGCCCAGGCGGGCGGGAAAGATATTGCTCACCAGGTAGCCGATGTTGATGACGGCGAACAGGTTGCGGATGTGGAGCCCGCGCTGGGGATAGAACAGCAACCGCCAGCGAACGGCCCTCAGGACGAGAAAGAGGACCAGCGGCACCAGCGAGGCTGCGAGGAGCCAGTAGTTGGCCGCAGCCAATGCTACCCACACCTGGGCGAAATTGACTTGGCGGAAGGCAAGGGCCAGGGCAATAATGCTGATGAGGATGCCGACCCAGAAACGCGCTTTCTTCAAGACAGGTCCCTCCAAGCCGCCAATTATAACATTGTTCGGTGCGGATGGCGAATTGCTGGGAAGCGCTGGTCACTGCAAGAGTCGCAGTAACTCGCCAGCGGACAGGTGATCGACGTTGCGAAAGATCAAAACCCGAGGGTGGTCATAGACAACAAGGCTCTCGTCGGGGCGGAGAAAAGCTGGGGCGGCGTCCGGCAGGGGCGGCAGGCGGGGATTTAGCCAGTCCGGGCCCCGGGTGAACTCACCCGCCAGCTCAAAGCCCAGTTCCCCGGCGAACAACCTCTCGTAGTAGCGAGTTGCCACCGGGTAGCGATCCGGCAGGCGGGGGATAGAGCCATAGACCCGGCGGCTGGCAATGATGAGATAGTTGCTGTCGACCAAGTCGGCGGCCAGCGCCTCCCATTTGGCGGCGTCATCCGGCTCCTCGTAGAGGGGCAAGGTCCGCAAGTCGTACTCCTCGATGCGATGCGATTGGCCGTCCATGTCCAGGGGCAGCGGCAGAGCTACATCCCAGTCCTCCACCGCGAGTGTGATGCCAGCCGGTATCTCACGGTAAATCCACTCCGAGGCAGTAATCCACGAATGGGGCACAGCGTAGAGGCTCACGAAGGCTCCGGCATAGGCCAATGAGACAAGGACCAGTGACCAGCTACCAATGACCGCAAGCCGGCGTTGTCTGGGAGTCGCAAGGAGCCGAACGGCCAGGAGGCAGAGGATCGGCACCAGGGGGAGCATGTAGCGCAGGTAGCGGGTGTAGAGCAGGCCGGTGATGACCAGATAGGGGCCGGCCCAGGCAAGGAGCAGGGTGTCTGCCCAAATGCCATGGCGCAGCCAGCGGACCAGGGCGGCGACAAAGGCGATCCAGGCGACCAGGCCCAGGGGCAACGCCAGTCCCCAGAGGGCTGTCTGCCACATCGAATAGAGATAGGGCAGCGTGCCGGCATACTGTCGGGTATAGGGCACATCGAGCTTCCCCCAGGCGATCTGCGACTCCTGTATGGTATCACCCAGGAAGGCCCGCCAGTCAATCACGGCATAGGGCTGGACGACGACAAAGACGACTGCAGCCAGGGCTAGGGTCAGGATCATACCTCGCACAGCAGCCAACAATCCTGCCTTGGACATTGGGGATTGTGCCTTATGTTTGGTCCTTTGTCCCTTGTCCCCTGTTCTGTCGGCTCCATTTGCGGAACCGCGTGCACAGTAGGCGGCCAAGATGGGGACGACCAGAAGTGCTGCGGTGATCTTGGTTGCCATGACACTGCACTGGTGATTGCCCAAGTTGTAGCAGCTCCGGACTACAGCATAGA
>CBDUWJ010000060.1:0-10177 GCA_965370895.1 uncultured Anaerolineae bacterium
CCCAGGAGGGATGCTGCCAGCTCGCGCAGATCCGACTGGGCGGCGTTGGCGGCGCCGGTTTGATCCAGGCTTTGCAGGGCCTGGCGGTAGTGCGCTTCGGCCATCTCTTCGGCGTACTGGCGGGCGCCCAGCCCCTCCAGGATCGCCAGCGCTGATTCCATACCGGCCTCGTCCAGCGGGCCGTCGGAGGCATACAGGCCGGCCAATTGCCGTGCGGCTGTATGGTCGTGGGGATGGTTGAGGGCGTACACCACGGGCAGGGTCTTTTTTTTGTCACGAATATCGGTTGCTGCTGATTTGCCAGTCTCCCGCTCGTCGCCCCAGGCGCCCAGAATGTCGTCCTGAATCTGGAAAGCCACGCCCAGGTTTTCGCCAAAGCGGTAGTAGTCGTCAACCCGCTCTGCGTCATCGGTGGCGATGATGGCCCCCAGTTGCGTCGACGCTGCCAGCAGCGCTGCCGTCTTGTGGCGGATCATTACCAGGTACTGATCCATGTCCACGTCCAGGCGGTCCTCAAAGGTCATGTCCAGGAACTGGCCCTCGCACAGCGCCAGGCAGGCGCGGTCGAGGGCCAGAGCGGCTGCCTGGCAACGGTGGAGGGGCACGCCCCGGTCCTCCATGCGGTGCAGGGCCAGGCGTGCCAGCACAAAGAGGCCGTCGCCCACGTTGATGCCATGGGCCATGCCCCAGATGTCCCATACGGCGCGCCGGCCCCGGCGGAGGGGGCTGCGGTCCTGGATGTCGTCGTGGACCAGGGAAAAGTTGTGGACAAGCTCCACGGCGCTGGCCGCGGGCAGGGCATGGTGCGGGTCACCGCCCGCTGCCTCACAGGATAGCAGGCACAAAATCGGGCGCAGGCGCTTGCCGCTATTGGCCTCGATGGGTTGCAGTGCACCGTCGGCCCAGCCCAGGTGGTAGCGCATCATGCCATAGTAGGTCTCCAGCCCCTGGCGGGGGGCGGGGATCACCCTTTGCAGGTCCTCTTCGATGTGGGGTAGGAAGCGGTCGAGGGTGTCGTCTGGGCTCATGATGGCACTCCTTCTGGCCAGTGGCAGGAACGCTATGACGCAGGGTCACGGGGTTGAAGCGCGGAGGATCGTTGTAGGGTTTGCACATCGGCAGCGCCCACGCAGAACATCGTTATGCGCAGCATGCCGGCGATCTCGGCCGCCAGATCGGCTACAGCCTGGGCCGAGATGTCGCCCGCTTTCAGGAACGGTCCGGCCAAGCCGCCCAGGTCAGCGCCCAGGGCGAGGGCTTTGGCCAGGTCTAGGCCGCTGCGCAGGCCACCGCTGGCAATGAGCGGCACGCTGGGCAGAGCGGCCCGCACCTCCACCAATGCCTGGGCGGTGGGGATGCCCCAGTGGGCGAACTCGGCGCAGAGCCGGCGCTGGCGCCCGGTAGGAACCCGTTGCATCTCGACCTGGCTCCATGAGGTGCCGCCTGCCCCGGCTACGTCAATGACGGCCACGCCCACGTTCACCAGTTGCCGGGCCACCACCGCCGAAATGCCCCAGCCTACCTCCTTGGCCACGACCGGCACGTCCAGCCCCTGGCATACGGCCTCGATCTTGGGCAAAAGGCCCCGCCAGTCCGTGTTGCCGTCGTCCTGCAGGGCTTCCTGCAGGGGATTGAGGTGCAGGATCAATGCATCCGCTTGTACAAGGTCCACGGCGCGCCGGCATTCCTCCAGGCCGAACCCGGTATTGAGGTTTGCGGCTCCCAAATTGGCCAATAGCAGAATGTCGGGCGCCACGTGGCGGACGCGGAACGTGTCGACGAGGTGAGGTGCTTCGAGGGCGGCACGGAGTGAGCCCAGGCCCAGGGCGATGCCGGCTGCCTGCGCACCCTCGGCCAGGTGCAGATTGATGCGCTGGGCTTCCGCGGTGCCGCCGGTCATGGACGAGATAAGCAGCGGCAGGCGCAACCGCTTGCCCAAGAAAGTGGTGGTGAGCTCGATTTCGTCGAGGGCGATCTCGGGCAAGGCGTTGTGAGCAAAACGGTAGTGGTCCAGGCCAGTGGTGATCCGGGGGAAGCTCACGTCCTCTTCCAGGTTGATGTGCAGGTGCTCCGATTTCCGCTGTTCCAGCATTGCCTTTGACTCCGCTCAGGACAGGCCCTTACCCCGTAACTCTGGCCCCGGTGGCGTGTTGTACCGGTTGCCTACGAATCTTACCAGGGGAGGCATGGAATGTCAAGCGAGTTGACAGGCCAGTCCACACCTGGTAGAATATGGAAGCTAGAGGTGGCGTGCTAGGACGCCCCATACAATCTCTTCAGGAGGCGATGCAAGCATGGCGGATCAGGAAATGTTTGAGCAAGTCAAAGGTATTATCGTGGAACAACTGGGCGTAGACCCGGACCAAGTCACGATGGAGGCGCGTTTCCGTGAGGATCTGGAAGCTGACTCGTTGGACCTGGTCGAACTGATCATGGAGTTTGAGGACGTGTTCGGCGGCGAGATCTCGGACGAGGAAGCGCAGCAGATCAGGACGGTGGGCGACGCCGTCACGTATCTCGAAGGGCGAAGGGACGCCGGCGAGTAGCTGTTTTCCCTCGCGGGCAGTGACAAAGGCGCTGGAGATCGACCAAGGGGTCGGTGTCCAGCGCCTTTGCGCAAGGAGGCAGCGTGGTCACGGTAGATGCGGCGCGCTGTTCGTACTGTGGCGGCTGCGTGAGTGTGTGTCCCGAGGACGCCATCGTTCTGGCGGAGACACAGTTGGTCATCAGCCAGGCATGTACCGAGTGTGGGCTGTGCGTTCCAGCCTGTCCGGTGGGTGCGCTGCGCGCACCACAGACCCGGGGTCCGGACCGGTCTGGCGAGCGCCTCGGTGACAAGTACGATCTCGTTGTCGTCGGCGCTGGACCGGGTGGTTCGACGGCGGCGTGGCAAGCGGCCGAACTGGGGCTTTCGGTCCTGCTCCTGGAAAAGCGCCAGGAGATCGGCTCGCCGGTACGTTGCGCTGAAGGAGTAGCCCACGAGGCCCTGGTCGAGTTCCTCGAACCGGACCCTGCCTGGATTTCGGCGCGGGTGGAGCGAGGAAAGATCGTCGCTCTGGCCGACGGACAGGTGGTGCAGCGGAGGCGGGACGCTGGCGGGCTGGGCTATGTCCTGGAACGACGCGTCTTTGACCGGGCACTGGCCGAACGGGCGGTACTGGCCGGTGCCCAGGTACGGGTCAAGACGGCTGTTACAGGTCTACTGCATAAAGGTGGCGCCGTGCGAGGTGTGATCGCCGAGTGGCAGGGCCAGCCGGTCGAGATCCAGGCCAGGGTTGTCATCGGCGCCGACGGCGTCGAATCGCGAGTGGGGGTCTGGGCTGGATTGGACACCCAGTTGCGGCTGGAAGATACGATGTCCTGTGCCCAATATCTGCTGGCCGGCATTGATTGGGACGCGGACTGCTTGGGTTACTGGATTGACAAAGACATCGCGCCGGGTGGCTATGCCTGGGTCTTTCCCAAGGGCGATGGACGGGCCAACGTGGGCTTGGGGATCCAGGCCGATCTCGGAACGCAGACGGCACTGACTTACCTGAACCGCTTCGTCGAGCGAGAGCGAGCCCTGGCTACGGGCAGCCCTGTTGCATTGGTCGTCGGCAACGCGCCGGTGGCGCTGCTATGCCGGTCACCGGTCGCCAACGGCCTGCTGCTGGTAGGCGACGCTGCCCGCCAGGTGGACCCGCTGACGGGAGGGGGCATTGTGAATGCTATGACGGCGGGCCGTCTGGCGGCCCAGGTAGCGGCGGACGCGCTGGCTTCGGGTGACACGTCAGCCCGGGCGTTGGCCACCTACCAGGATCAGGTTGAGCGGGCGATGGGGCGGCGGCTGGCGCGGAACTATTCTCTGCGCGGGCGCTTCACTGCGGAGCAGCGAGCGAGTCGCCAGTTCGTGCGTCTGTTTGCCGTAGCGGCGGGTGGCAAGTGACTGGCCCAATGACCGGAAACGTGGAATCCTTCCCCCCACAGGCTGTGAGTGTCGTGGTGCTGTCCGGGGGGCAGAGTGCGCGGCTGGGCAGGGACAAGTCGTTTCTGGTGGTGGATGGTCAGCCGCTGGTGGCCCGTACGGTCCAGAGACTGGTTGCCCTCAGCGATGACCTTGTCGTCGTGACCAATGATCCGGCGCGCTACGCGCCGCTGGCTCTGCCGGCGCGTCTGGTGCCCGACGAGCGCCCGGGTCAGGGCTCGCTGATGGGTATCTATTCCGGGCTGAAGGCGGTCCGACATCGGAAGGCGCTGGTTGTCGCCTGCGACATGCCCTTTCTCAACGCCTTGCTGTTAGGCTACATGCTACCCCTGGCCAATGGCTACGACGTTGTCATCCCCCGCGTAGGTGGGTTCTTGGAGCCGCTCCATGCTATCTATAGCAAAGCCTGCCTGCCAGCCATGGCCAGGCTGTTGGAGCAGGACCGGCACAAGATCACTGCCTTCTTTCACCAGGTACGGGTTCGCTACGTGGAGGAGGGTGAAATAGACCGCTTCGATCCCCACCACCTGTCATTCGTCAACGTCAACACCCCAGAGGATTGGGAGGGCGTCCAGGGGCGACTGGCAGAGGAGAAAAAACGCGCGCCTGCGGCACCATAACGGGTGCTAATACTCGTAGCAACCGCCGCCGATAAACTCCCGCAGGTGCGAGGTCGGCGGGATGGTTTCTTCGTCCTTTGCCTCTATTGGCGCCACGGAATCCAGCAATTCGTACACTCGCTGGGCGCGGGTGTGCGCGTCCGTCCGCAGCGGATCCCCCTCGTATTCCTCAGCCCACCGGGCAAAATCATCCAACAGCCTGCGGCGCATGACCGGCAGCTCGTAGGACAGCGCGCCGTTGATGATATAGTCCGTCCTGTTGGCGTAGGGGATGATGTTGCGCATCTCGCTGCTGCGCACATAGTGCCAATGCTCCAGCGTCCGCCGGGGATCGTAGGCGCGATAGACAGCGTCACGGACCATGCGCCGCATCAGCCTCAGATCGGTCCAGCGGATCATGCGCCCGTCTGGGCCTTCCATCTGCAGAAGGGTCTCGATGTAGAGCTGGAACTTGCGTTCGTCCTCTACATCCTGGGTCATGGCCGGGTACAGGCCGTGCAGGCTGTCGATGAGGATGATATCGCCGGGTCCGATGCGCATCGGTGTAGCAGCGTCCTGGCGCTTGCCTGTCTTAAAGTCATAGTAGGGGAGCTGGACCTCTTCCCCGGCAATCAGGCGCACCAGGTGCTCGTTGATGAGGGCCAGGTCCAGGGCCTGGGGTGTCTCAAAGTCATGGTCGCCAAACTCGTCCCTGGGGTGGAGATCGAGGTCAAAGAAGTAATTGTCTACGTTGAGGGTCACCAGGCTGAGTCCTACGCTGGCCAGCCGCTGGCCCAACTTGGTCGTGGTCGTCGTCTTGCCGGACGAGGATGGCCCGGCAATGGTGACCAGTTTCAGCTCGTCCCGCTGCCCGGCAATGAGCTGGGCAGCCGTGTTTATATCCTCCTCGTAGGCGCGGTCCGACTCCTGCACGATGTGAGGGAATTCGCCCTGGGCGATGCGGGCGTTCAGCAAACCCACTGTGTGGAGGTCGTGCTGCGTCGACCAACGGAGTACCTGGTAGATCTTGCGCCAGGGGATGTTGCTTGCACCCCCATAGCCCCGGGCGGCCTTTTCCCGGCGCCGCCTGGCCCGCTCCTCGCGGTAGAGTATGTAGGCCTTGGCCACCCTGGCATGGCCGTTCTCGATGAGGACCTTTTCCACCACGTCCTGGATCTCTTCAACGGTGGGATCCTGGTCTGGTGGCGTGGCCCCTTCCAGGATGTCCACTACCTGTTGGGTTAGGCGCTCGGCGGTGGAGCGATCGCGGCCGCCCACGGCCACGGCCGCCCGGTAGATGGCGTTGGTGATGCGCTGGGGGGTAAAGGGCACCACGTCGCCCGTCCGCTTGACCACCTGTGAGATTTTTGAGGTCATGGCACCCTCCTTGCCAATAGCACCCGGCGCGGCGGTAGAAAGATCACAACAGGGGAGCAGAATCGCTTCCACTCCCCTGTGCCCTGGTGGAGATGGCGGGAGTCGAACCCGCGTCCAGAAGAATCGAACAGGGACATACTACAAGCTTAGTTGACCTTTTGGCTCTCGCCTGGATGGCCGCCAGCCAACAGGCTGCGACCCAGGCCAGCCGATGCGGGGTACATAGTGTCCCCGCCTATTAGCCCACTTATCGGCGTCTGTGGGCCGGCACCCCCAGTTTGCTGTCGCCCGTAGCCTTCCCCCCGGGGGCGGGAAAGGACGGACGTGACCGTCAAGCGGTCAAGCTTTCGCCTCGCTGCCTAGGCGGCGAGGGCGAAAGCGGGTGTGCGCGTTTTGGCACTTGTGTTTTTGCCCGTTTTTCACGCGGTCCAGGCGCCTCGGCTTGCAGTCCCAGCCCAGCCTCACCTGTCGAAACCATTTCATCCCCAGACTGGTTTTGCCGTCACATCATACCACACAAAGGCAGCTTCTCAAAATCGGTCATCCACCATCGCCTGGCATACAAGTGCGCTGGGGACCGCAGCCGGTCCTCCTAACTGGCGTGCATCCAGTTTCACAATCTGCGAGCATCGTGGTACAATAGGACTCGGTCGGCAGAACCGCATCGCGGTGATCGGAATCTGGTCGTGTGGACTGTGGAGTTTCTACGGTACTCCCGGGAGATCGTGGCCAGCTCCCCGAGTCGTCGCAACCTGCACCGGAGAGAGGAGGGGGGCGCACACATGACTAGCTGCGTGGTGATCCATTACGCTGAGATCGCCCTGAAAGGGAAGAACCGGGCATTCTTTGAGAGGACGCTGCAGCGCAACATCCGTGACCAATTGGCGGGACTCGACGTTGCCAGCGTCCAGCGGCTGCCTGGTCGTTTGCTGGTGGACCTCGGTTCGACGGCAGATGAGGCGGTGGTGACCGAACGGCTGCGGACCGTGCCCGGCATAGCTTATTTCGCTCTGGCCTATCGCCTGCCCAAAGATGTGGAGGCTCTCCAAGCCGCTGTCGTCGAAAAGCTGGCAGGATGCTCGTACCGGTCGTTCAGAATAACCACCCGCCGCGCCGACAAGGGCTTTCCCCTCACGTCGGAGCAGATCAATGCCCAGGTGGGGGCTGCGGTGCAAGCGGCTACCGGCTGGGCCGTGGACTTGACCAACCCGGAACTGGTGGTCCACGTCGAGTTGCTCTTCAAGCAGATTCTCTTTTACCTTGGGCGGATCGATGGCGTCGGTGGATTGCCGGTCGGTGCCAGTGGCACGGTGGGCTTGCTTCTCTCAGGTGGGATCGACTCGCCCGCGGCCGGCTTCTACGCCCTGAAGCGGGGCTGCAAGGTGGTGCCTGTACACTTTCACAGCGGCCCGTTTGGCAATTGGATGGCGTCTGAGGAAAAGATCCGGCGGCTGATCGTGACCATGCGCGCCTATGGCCTCTCGCAGCGCTATTACGTTGTGCCTCTGGGCGAAATCCAACAGGAAGTGGTGACCGAGGCCCCCGCGCCGCCCCGCATTCTTCTCTACCGGCGGCTCATGCTGCGCATCGCCGAAGAGCTGATCGGTCGCGAACGCGGGCTGGCTCTGGTCACCGGTGAGAACCTGGGCCAGGTGTCTTCGCAGACATTGGAGAGCCTGAGGGCCATACAGTCTGTGGTTGCGCTGCCGGTACTGCGTCCCCTCATCGGGCTGGACAAACTGGAGATCATCGCCGTGGCTAAAGCCCTGGGCACCTATGACATTTCCATCGAGTCGAGCGATGACTGCTGCCAGTTCCTCATGCCCCGGCGCGTCGTCACCCGCCCGGCGTTGGCCGACGTGGAAGCAGCCGAGGCGCACCTGGACGTGGCGCGACTGGTCGCCAAAGGTCTGGCAGAGGCACGTCTCGAAACAGTGGAGTAGGCGTGGCGTTGGGCCGCCTCGTGACGCCGGCTTCAATTGCGCTCTGATCTGGCAACGTGCCCGTTGACAGGCTGGCGGAATTGTGATAGGATGGGTTTCGTTCAATGCGGGACGGGACAACTTGTGAGCCGGCCGAGCCACGCGCGAGGAGGTTGCATTGAAGCAAGCTGATGTCAGGACCCTGATCCGGAATTTTGCCATCGAGGTGCTGATCTATGGTGTGCTGGTCCTGGGCTACTTTTTCCTGGTTCTTCGATATCTGGGGCAACCCCTGGAGGGACTGTATACAAGCAACCTGGTGGTATACGCCTTTGTAGCCCTGGCGCTGATCGTGATCCAGGGGGTGGTGTTGGAGTTTGTCACCTCCTTTCTCATCAACCGGCTGGGCCTGGAACGTTTGGAGTGACGGAAGAGAGCCATGTATTTCCCCATCTCTGATGTTACGGTCAATCCCTTCTTCCTGATAGGCGTCGGTTTCATCGTCGGCCTGCTGGGCGGCTTTTTTGGTGTGGGTGGTGGGTTCCTGGCCGGGCCGATGATGTTCCTGGCCGGCGTGCCAATGAACTTTGTGGTCGGCACCGATCTGGCCCACATGACCGGCAAATCGATCGTTGCCGCCCGGCGCCACAGGGTTCTGGGCCACGTGGATGTCAAACTGGGACTGTTGATGGTGCTGGGGACCGTGCCAGGCATTGAGCTCGGCGCCCGAATCGTCGAGAGGTTGGAGGCATCCGGCAACATAGACGTGATTATTGGTTTGGCGTACGTTATCATTCTGCTGATCATCGGTTCCTTTACCGCCTGGGAGAGCCTGCGGGCCATGAAGATGGTCGGCACCGAGAAGATGGACGCCAAGGATGCGGTGGCCTTTCAGGGGGTCGCTCGCCGCGTTCGTCGCTTTGCGGTTCCGCCTCTCGTCTCGTTTCCCGAATCAGGCATCGAATCGATCTCCCTGTGGATTGTGGTGGGAGTGAGCTTTCTCACCGGTCTGCTGGCCGGTGTTCTGGGCGTCGGTGGCGGCTTTATCCGCATGCCGATGCTGATCTACCTGATCGGAGTGCCGACCCACGTGGCGATCGGCACCGACCTCTTTGAGGTCGTCATTTCGGCGGGATTCGGCACTTTGACTCACGCGATGAAAGGCAACGTGGATATCCTGATGGCCCTGGTCATGCAAACTGGGGCGGCCATCGGGGCGCAGATTGGGGCCACATCCACCCGCTTTTTTGCCGGTCCGCGCATCCGCCTGTTCTTCTCTGTGCTGCCCTTCGTGGGGGCTGCTTTGGTGATTCTGAGATTGTTGGGGGTGGTGGGCGGTCACTAGACCTGCCCGCCTGGAGGCGCTGCAAGGTAAGAACCATGAAAATGCTGATCTGCAGTATTGGGTCCAGACGACACATGAACACATTGCGTTTTGGGGCGGCGGTGGCCAAAGCGCTGGCGGCCGATACCACCCTGCTGGGCGTGGTGCCTCGCTTACGCCAGGTTGAGGAAATGTCACAGGCGTTGGACAAGGTTGCCAGGGACCTGGCGGACCAGGAACTGCCCGTTCACGTGCGAGTGGAGGCAGGACGGGCCGAAGACATTGTCCTGGCCTGCATGGAGGAATCGCCCCATGACCTCGTGGCGATCGGCGCTCTGGGCGGCAAGCGCTCTCGCCGGGCACTGGTCAACTCGGTGGGGATGCGGATCGTCGAACGTGCAGACAGCTCCGTTTTGCTGATCAAGGGCGACCGTCCCAGTCTGTCACGAGTACTCATCGCCGCCTCAGGCGCCGAGCAGGGCCACCCGTCAGTATGGGCTGGCGCATTGCTGGCCTGTGGCGCTGGCTCGCGGGCGACTGTGCTCCACGTAGTGGACCCCATGCCGAGCATGTACGCTGGACTGGAACAGATGGAGGAAACCCTGGCCGAGTTGCTGGAATCCGATTCAGATGTCGCCAGAGAGCTCCAGTGGGCTGCTGGCGTGGTCGGAAAGGAATGCAAGATCTCTGAGCTCAAGGTGCGGCGGGGGATGGTCGCCGACGAGGTCCTGCATGAAGGCCAGGAGGGAGACTATGACCTCATGGTCCTGGGCTCCTCCCGGTCGGCGAGCGGGCTTGTTCGGGTACTGATGGGCGATCTGACCCGCGAGATTGTCAGCCGCGCCCAGCGGCCGGTCCTGGTCGTGCGCCCTTCGGATGGGAATGAGATCTCCGAATAGGTGTTCTGAGCTCGGCCGTGGTGCGAACTCACTACCTACCGCAACAAGAGATTCTTCACCCTGCTGCGCTACTAAGAAACAAGACCTGT
>CBDUWJ010000061.1:0-10028 GCA_965370895.1 uncultured Anaerolineae bacterium
GGTAGGGGCCGGAGGCGGGGTCTCTGTATTCGTGGGACTGGGGATTGGCGTCTCTGTCGCGGTGGGAACGGGAGTGTTGCTTGGGACGGGAGTGGAGGTGGGTGTACTGGAAGGGAGCGGCGTCAAAGAAGGGGTCAATGTGGTGGTCGCCGTAGCCGTGTCGGTGAACGTGGCCTTGGGTGTACGTGTTGGCGTGGCGGTGACGCGGGCCAGCCGCAACAGCGAAATGCCGGAAAACAGCACGGCCACGCCCGCCCATACCAGAAGGATCGCGACCAGAACGAGCAGTCGTGTTTTCATGTTCAGGCTACTTGTCCATCAGCGCTGCTACGCCGGGCAGGGTCCTGCCCTCCAGAAACTCCAAACTGGCTCCGCCGCCGGTGGAGATGTGGCTCATCTTGTCAGCCAGCCCAGTGCGCTTAACCGCTGCAGCCGAATCGCCCCCGCCGATGATGGTCGTCGCCTCGGGCAGTGCGGCGAGCATCCGGGCGACTGCTTCGGTGCCTATGGCGAATTTGGGGAACTCGAAAACCCCCATCGGCCCGTTCCAGACGACGGTGAGGGCACCCACCAAGCGCTCGTGAAAGAGCTCCAGGGTGCGGGGGCCTATGTCCATGATGCGCCAGCCGGGTGGTACGTCGCCCGCTGTCACCACCTGGGAGAAGGCGTCGGCATCAAAGCGGTCAGCCACAGTCACATCCGCCGGCAGGACCAACTTGTCGCCAGCCCGTTCTATCAGATCGCGGGCTATCTCCAGGCTGTTATCATCCACTAGCGATTCGGCTACGTCGTACCCTTCGGCTTTGAGGAACGTATTGGCCATGCCACCGCCGATGAGCAATGCATTCACCTGCCCCAGCAGGTTTTCGACGACCCCGATCTTGTCCGAGATCTTGGCCCCGCCCAGGATGGCGACGAAAGGCGGCCGCGGATCAGCCAACGCGCCGCCGAGGAAGGCCAGTTCCTTCTCCATCAGGAATCCGGCAACGGCGGGCAGATGATGGGCAACCCCTTCAGTCGAAGCGTGGGCGCGGTGGGCCGAGCCAAAGGCGTCGTTGACGTACAGGTCGGCCAGCGCTGCGAGCTGCCGGGCAAACTCCGGATCATTTTCCCTTTCCTCTGGATGAAAGCGCGTGTTCTCCAACAGAAGGACATCGCCCGGACCGGCTGCCCGGACGGCTGCTGTCACTTCCGGCCCGACACAGTCGTCTAGTTTGATCACGGGACGATCCAGCAACTCTGACAGGCGACGGGCGACGGGGTCCATTCTCAGGCCGTCCACGACCCGGCCTTTGGGACGGCCCAGGTGCGAAGCGAGGATCACTATCGCGCCTCCGTCCAGCAAGTAGCGGATGGTGGGCAAGGAGGCGCAGATGCGGGTATCGTCTGCTACTTCCCCTTCAGACAGCGGCACGTTAAGGTCCGCGCGGACCAGGACCCGTCTGCTCTGCCACCGATGGTCCCCGTTGCCTACATCCACGTCGCGGACGGTCATTTTGTTCATGAGTATGCTCTCCCCAGCGCTTTTGCCCTCAGAGCCCTTGTTGTACTAGGTAATGGGCCAACTCTGCCACGCGACAGGCATAGCCCCATTCATTGTCGTACCAGGCCGCCACCTTGATCATGTCCCCCATTGTCATTGTCGAGAGCGCATCAAGGACCGACGAGTACGTAGTGCCTTGAAAGTCGCTGGACACCAGGGGCAGGGGTGAATAGCCCAGCACACCCTTCAGGGGTGGCTCAGCGGCAGCCTGCTCAAAAGCGGCGTTGACTGCATCCACGTCGGCCGGGCGTTCCGCATTGACCACCAGTTCGGCCACCGATACGGTGGGGATCGGCACACGATAGGCGCAGCCGTTCAGCTTTCCGTTCAGTTCTGGGAGAACGGCAGCGACAGCCTTTGCCGCCCCGGTGCTGGTTGGCACGATGTTGGTTGCCGCTGAGCGGGAACGCCGTGGATCACTCCCGGCGTGATCCAGGATCGGCTGGCTGCCGGTGTAGGCGTGGATGGTAGTCATAAGCCCCTGTTTGATCCCGAACGCGTCGAGCAGGACCTTGGCTATCGGTGCCAGGCAGTTGGTCGTGCAGGAAGCATTGGAGATCACGCGGTGGCGCGTCGGATCGTAGTCGCTGTGGTTGATGCCCACTACCACGATCAGGTCCGCCTTGGGATCGGGCGCGGTGACGATGACTCGCCGGGCTCCACCGGTAAGATGCAGGTGACCGCGTCCCCTAAAGTGTCCCGAGGCTTCAATGACCAGGTCCACGCCCAGGCGGGACCACTCTGGCACCGGACCGTAGGGATTGCGCCCCACAATCCGTGTCTCCCGACCGTCAACCACGATGGAGTTGTCACCACCCCGTACGCTGGACTCCACCACGGCGTCAAAAATCCCATAATTCGAGTCATACTTGAGCAGAAGCGCCCGGTTCTCTGTGGCGTGGGGATTGCTGACGCCGATGTGGGTGATATGCAACTCATCCGCGTGCTGCTGATGGATGATCTTGAACACCTGCCGGCCGATCCGGCCAAAGCCGTTGATCGCCACCCTGACTGTCATCGTTTTCCTCCCACCTCCGACGTCGGTTTCAATGTCCGCGACGTCGGCCCCGTTGTCCCGTTTGACTGAAACCGGCCCAATTGGGGTGACCGTGCTAGGCTTGGTCCAGCGATACCTTGGCTTCGCAGGCCAAAAAGTTTGCCAGGTCGGCCACGCGGCAGGAATAGCCCCACTCGTTGTCGTACCAGGCGATCACTTTGACCATATTGCCGTCAAGGACCTTGGTCAGCGGTCCATCCACGATGGAAGATCGGTCGTCGCCCTTGAGGTCCGTGGACACTAGTGGGTCTTCGCTGTAGCCCAGGATGCCCTGCAGATTGCCCTCGGCGGCGGCGCGCAGTGTATCGTTAACCTGCTCAGCGGTGACGTCCGTCCCCAGTTCGGCCACAAAGTCTACAATGGAGACGGTAGGTGTGGGCACCCGCAGGGCAAAGCCATCGATCCTGCCCTCTAGCTCAGGGATGACCAGGGCAACGGCCTTGGCCGCGCCGGTCGTGGTGGGGATGATGTTTAGGGCCGCTGCCCGGGCGCGCCGCGGATCGCTGTGCGGCGTGTCGAGGATCCGTTGGTCGTTGGTATACGCGTGCACGGTGGTCATCAACCCGCGCTTGATGCCAAAGGCTTCGTGCAGCACTTTGGCCACGGGGGCCAGGCAATTGGTCGTGCACGAAGCGTTGGAGATGATGTGGTGCTTGTCACGCTCATAGTCGTCGTCATTGACGCCCAGCACAACCGTCCAGTCCACGCTGTCGGCAGGCTTGGCTGGAGCGGTGATGATGACCTTTTGAGCACCGGCAACCTCGCGGTGCAGAGCCGCCTGCTCGCCATCCCGGAAGACACCAGTGGCCTCGATGACGATGCTCACCCCCAGATCCTTCCACGGGATCTGGCTAAGGTCATATTGCGCATAGGCCTTGACCTCTTTGCCGTCAACGAAAAAGGACCCTTCACTGACCTCCACGTCAGCCGGGAAACGCCCATAGTTCGAGTCATACTTGAGCAGATTTGCCAGTGTCTGATTGTCAGTCAGGTCGTTGACGCCGACTACTTCCAGGTCGTCTGGATAGCGCTCCCAAATCGCCCGAAATACCTGCCGCCCGATCCGGCCAAAACCGTTGATTCCTACTCTGATTTTCATCGATTGACCTCCTCGCGTTTCAGGGGATGAAGACCCTGTTGAGTTTACGCCACGTTAAAGATGTCACTACTGCTCACAATGCCCACAATGTCCTGACCGTCAAAGACCAGCACCCGGCGGATGTCGGCCCGGGCCATCAAGGCAGCACAGTCCGGCAGACTACAGTTCGAGGGTACCGTGATGACCGGTTTTGTCATGATCTCGTGGGCATAGATGGACGCCGGGTCCAGCCCCTGGGCCACCACCTTTTCAATCACATCGGTCTGGGTCATAAATCCCCAGGTATCCGTGGCGTCCTTGCGCTGGACCAGCAGACTGGAGACGTTCCATTGTTTCATCTTGTCAATGGCGTCGGCTACTGTGGCATCGGGCTCGATGTCCACGACGTGCTTGGTCATCACGTCCGCGGCGGTTTTCATCGTTTTCACCTCCTCATTCGTTAGCATTCACTCGCTGGTCACCATAGAAACGCATGACTTGGTCTGCAAGTTTGTGCGAGTCGTGCCGCCAGGGGGCGGCTGGATCGATCAGATCGGCTTCAATCACCTGGTACCCGTCATCGGCTGGATAGTGCAGGCCCACCGGCTGCAGGTGGGACTGCTCTGGGCTGGGGACCAGATGGTTGTTGGCCAATACGTAGGGAAACAGCCCCAGCCCCACGTGGCGTTGCAGAGCGCGCACGTGCTGTCCTACGTCAAAGCCATCCGTTTCCCCGGGCTGGGTGGCGATGTTGCACACATAGATCTTGAGGGCCGTCGAGGCCCCCACCGCCCGGCGCATGTCCTCGATGAGCAGGTTGGGCAGTACACTGGTGAACAGGCTCCCCGGGCCGGCGACGATGAGATCGGCGCCAAGGATGGCCCGCACTGCCCCAGGATAGGCGTGCACACGGTCGGGCCGCAAGAAAACGCGTTCGATGGGTTGACCAGCTTTGGGGATGGCCGATTCCCCTTGAACACGCGTCAGGCCAGGCGGCCCAGCATCCGCGTCAATGGCATTTCTCAAGTCAGCGACCAGGGTCACATCCTCCAGGGTGGAAGGCAAGATGCGTCCCTGCACGGCCAGCACACGCCCGGCCTCCAGGATGGCCCGCTCAAAGCTGCCGGTCACTGCGGCCAGCGCGGTGATAAAGAGGTTGCCAAAGCTGTGGCCGTTCAAAGCTTGCCCCTGCCCAAAGCGAAATTGGAAAAGCTGTGTGATCAGGGCCTCGTCGTCGGCCAGAGCGGCGATGCAACTGCGAAAATCGCCCGGGGGCAAAACCCCCAACTCGCGGCGCAGCCGGCCCGACGAGCCGCCGTCATCCGCTACGGTGACGATGGCGGTGATGTCGGAGGTATGCGCTTTGAGGCCCCGCAACAACGTCGAAAGCCCCGTTCCTCCACCAATGGCCACCACCCTTGCGGCCTGGTTCGTTCTCTCACTTCTCTCACTTGTGACCATTGCTCATCCAAGCGCTATTATAGCCCAACTTCCAGGCTACGTCAATCCTGTGTCAGCAAACGGCCCGTTCTGTGCAGCAGAATGACACCCCGATCGGGAACGCCGTTGGCTCGTTTGCCCGAACAATGCTACAATAGGGACTGGGCGTCCCGCGGGCTACCAGGCCCGACGTGCCACACTCAGGGGAGATGAACATGACTGACGCGACAGCGATCCTGGCGGGGTTGAATCCTGCGCAGCGAGAGGCAGTAGAGACGGTGGACGGACCCGTGTTGGTGTTGGCCGGACCAGGCAGCGGCAAGACCCGGGTGCTGACCCACCGCGTGGCCTACCTGGTCAAGGAATATGGGGTGCCTCCCTGGCAGATCATGGCCGTGACCTTTACCAACAAGGCCGCCCGGGAGATGAGGGAACGCCTCTACCGTTTGCTGGGCGAGGAGTTCCGCAAGCTGTCCATCGGTACCTTTCACGGTACCTGTGCTCGCATCCTGCGTCGAGAGGCTGGGGTGGTTGGTATCTCGCCTCAGTACGTCATCTACGACAGTCGGGATCAGCTTAGCTTGGCGCGCCAGGCCATTCGTGATCTGAACCTGGACGACAAGCTCTTCCGCCCCAGGGCCATGCTGCGCCAGATTTCCCGGGCTAAAAACGAGCTCATCACCCCGGGTGAGATGCAAGCTACCAACTACCGCGAGGAGGTAGCCAAGCGGGTGTACGAGCGCTATCAGGCGCTGCTGGCCGAGAACAGTGCCCTCGACTTTGACGATTTGCTGACAAAGACCGTGCAGTTGTGCCGCCAAGACGCTGATGTGCTGGCGAAATATCAGCGTCGCTATCCCTTTGTGCTGGTGGACGAGTGGCAGGATACCAACATGGCCCAGTACGAATTGGTCAAGCTCCTGGCCGGCAAGCGGGCAAACCTCTTTGTCGTGGGCGACGAGGATCAATCGATCTATCGTTTTCGGGGGGCCGATTACCGCAACGTGGCCCGCTTCCGGGAGGATTATCCCCACGCCCGCGTCGTCCTACTGGAGCGCAATTACCGTTCCACTCAGACCATCCTCGATGTCGCCAACGCCGTCATCGTCCGCAACGTCCATCGCCATCCCAAGCGGCTCTACACCGAACTACAGGGAGGTCCGCAGATCACTGTCGTCGAGGCCTATGACGAGCAGGAGGAGGGGGACATCGTTGTTAGCGAGATCCAGCGCCTGGTGGCACGGGACCAGGCACGGTGGGGCGACTGCGCAGTGATGTACCGCACCAACGCCCAGTCGCGGCCCATCGAGGATGCCTTTGTGCGGCGAGGCATGCCCTACAAGCTGGTGGGGGCGACCCGATTCTACGCGCGCAAGGAGATTAGGGATGTGCTGGCCTACCTGCGTCTCATCCATAACCCCTATGATGGGGTGGGTCTGGCGCGCATCATCAACGTTCCGCCCCGGGGCATCGGGCAGAAGACGATGGGCACGCTAGTGAACTGGGCAGGAGAGATGGGGGTGCCAGTGTACGCCGCGCTTCAGATCCTGGCCGAGGCCGAGGAAGAGGAGAGCCCTCAGCGAATCCGGCGTCCCTTTGGCACTCGGGCCAAAGGTGCGTTACTGGCCTTTACGGCGCTGATCGAGGAGTTGAGCCGGGAAGCACAGCACGCTAATCTTCTGGAACTGCTCGACCTGCTGCTGGATCGAAGCACGTACGCAGCCCATGTCCAGGACGGCACTGGGGAGGGACAGGTCCGCTGGGAGAACATCATGGAGCTGCGCACTGTCGCCCGCGACTATGCCGACCTGCCGGTAGAGACGGCGCTGTTTACTTTTCTGGAAGAGGTGGCTCTCGTTTCCGACGTGGACAATCTGGACGACGAGGTGGATGCCCCAACGCTGATGACCCTTCACGCGGCCAAGGGGCTGGAGTTTGCGGTGGTTTTCATCGTCGGTCTGGAGGAAGGCCTTTTCCCCCACAGCCGCTCGATGGACGAGCCGGAGCAAATGGAGGAGGAGCGACGGCTCTGCTACGTAGGTGTGACGCGGGCCAAGGGGCGACTGTACCTGCTCCACACCTTTCGGCGGACCCTCTATGGCGAAAGCGAGATCCGCGAGCCGTCCCGCTTCCTGCGCGACGTCCCGGAGCATCTGATCAAACACCCGCCAGGCAAGCAGCAAGCACGGCAGCCCACTCTGGACACTGGAGCGGGCCGCTTCCTGGGCCGGACTTCTGCTCGCAGTTCCAGGGGAACTACCAGCGAATTCAGGAGGGACTCCACGTTACCTCTTCGCCCACACCGAGAACCGAGACCCACCCTGGAGCGTCCCCAGCCGGCCGCCCCGCGCTTTCAGACAGGGGAGAGAGTTCGCCATGAGGCTTTCGGCATCGGTATCGTCATCGATAGCAAGCCGGCGGGGAGCGACGAGCAGGTGACGGTGGCCTTTGCCGGCGTCGGGCTCAAACGGCTCATGGCCGGCCTGGCGCCGATGGAGAAGGTGGAGCATGAGGAATAGCGGACGGAGAATGGAGGATTGATTCCTCGTCAGCCTAAGCAAACGGGCCAAAGCCCCGCGCCCGGGAAACGATCCGCCGCCAGATCGGGCCGCCCACCATGGTGTCGGCTGTATCCAGGATCTGCCGGACCAAGTCCAGGATGTCAGCGTCGCCCTCCCAGTGCTCACGGACCACAGCGGGATCTGTGTTGTTCAAAAGGTCGTGCAGCACATAGGCTGCCAGAGCCACGTCGTCGATCAGGCCTGCCGGACCCAGGATGATTTCTGGGACAAGGTCGAGGGGATTGATGAAATAGGCGACCGCGCCAGCCATCTTGGACTTGTGGGCGCGGCTCACCCGGTCATCTTGTGTCAGACGCACCAGCAGCATAAAGAGGTCGGGACTGGCGAGGATATAGTCTGCGTAGCGATTGGCCTGGCTCTGTTCGCCGCCCGCCCAGATCCTCACCGTGCGCCGCAGTCTGCGGTAATACCGTGTCTCCTTTGAAGCCGATGTGCGGCCTTTCATATCCCCTCCCGTTGGTTTACCGCTTCTTACTCATATTGGGGGCATAGTTTTTCCCAACCTGGGTACGAGCGATTGTACCAGCAAGACACGCAATTGTCAAGGGCGGATTGTTGACAGCATTCCGCATTTCGTGTATAATGTGTTAGCTCCTGTGTTCCAAGAGATCAGTCGGGCTGGTTTCGGGCTGCCTGGCCGTCCAGGCCCCAGGGCGGTGGCGAATGGATTTCGCACCGTGAATGGAGGTGACGGCTCCAGAAGCGCATCTGGGGATCTTTGCTGAGTCCGGTTCTCAATGACGCCTTTACCGGCGCTTGGTTGACCGGCAATAGATCTGAGCAGCGTATCATGCAGCACCGCTATAGCAGTGAAGGGACTCTGGCAACCAGGGTCGCTGCGAAAGGGTGCCGGTGATCTGACTGGCTGACTCGATCGAAGAAGGAAGAAGAGGCTCGGCTTCTCTCCTGGGGGCTTTGCAGGCAGGTAGCCGAGTTTTCTATTGTCTGAACTCAGGGGCTGAGTTCTTGGCGTGAGGAGAGGTTAGCATTCATGGATCAAATCCAGGCAACGACAAGTGTTGAGAGCCCAGCCGAGGCTGGGATCGGTGTTTTGGACGGCGACGATGCCGGCGTCCTAGAGCCGGAGAAGACAGATGGCGTGGAATTGGCCGAGCTGCCCGTTGAGGCTGCCGATACCCTGGACTCGGAACAGACAGAGGCAGAGGACGCGGGCATGGGTGACTTGCCTGTCGCGGAACCCGATGTCCTGGAGCCGGAAGAGGAGAACGGCGGGCAGATGGGTGAATTGCCCGTCGAGGATTGGGACTATCAGCGCCCCAAGCGAGGCCAGGTCCGAAGCGGTGTGATCCTGTCCATCGGTGACCAGGAGATCATCGTGGACGTCGGGGCCAAGCGGGATGGCATTGTCCCCTACGCCGATATGCAGCGCATGGGTGATGAAGGGCTGGCCGGCCTGTCGGTGGGCGACAAGGTGGCGGTGTACGTCCTGCGCCCCGAGGATCGGGAGGGGAATCTCTTGGTGTCCCTCTACCTGGCCCGCCAGGAACAGGCATGGGAGGATGCGCGGGCCAAGGCCGAGAAGGGGGAGGCCTGGGAAGTGCAGGTTATCGGCTTTAACAAGGGAGGACTCGTCGTCCCTGTGGAGGATATCCGGGGCTTTGTCCCGGCGTCGCAGATTCCGGGTTTCCCTCGGGGTCTGGGCCAGGAGGAGCGTCTCGAACGTCTGGCGGCGATGGTAGACGAGACCTTGTTGGTGAAGGTGATCGAGATCAATAGGCAGAAACGCCGGCTGATCATGTCGGCCACCGCGGCCGAACGCCAGTGGCGCAAGAAGCATCGCCAGCGGCTACTCGATGAACTGCGGGAGGGGGAGGTACGCCGGGGTCGTGTCAGCAGCCTCTGCAATTTCGGAGCTTTTGTCGACTTGGGGGGTGCTGATGGCCTGATCCATCTGTCGGAGTTGAGTTGGCGACGGGTTCGGCACCCCAGGGAAGTGGTGAGCGCGGGCGCTGAAGTAGAGGTCTATGTGCTGCGCCTGGACCGTGAGCGGAAGCGCATCGGGCTGAGCCTGAAGCGTCTGCAACCGGAACCGTGGGCTCTGGTGGAGGATACGTATGAGTTGGGGCAACTCATTGAGGGCGTGGTAACCAATGTCGTAGATTTCGGTGCTTTTGCCGAGATCGAAGAAGGCATCGAAGGCCTGATCCATGTTTCAGAATTGACAGACGGATCGATTTCGCATCCTCGGGAGGTAGTGAAGAAGGGCGACTTGTTGTTGTTGCGGATCATTCGTATGGACGCTCGTCGAAAGCGTTTGGGCCTGAGCTTGAAGCGTGTCCTGGAGTCAGAGTGGGCCGAGTGGGCTGC